>DAOTTT010000063.1:0-1856 GCA_034437635.1 Anaerolineae bacterium
GACTCCTCTGAAAAAAGGTCATTTTGCCGGATTTTTGAGCCATTAGCTTACTTTTATGACCCGTTGTAAACCGCGATTTTGGGGGCATTTTGAGTTCTTTCAGTAGAGTCATTTACAGTATACTGAAAACTTATAACTGTTTACTAAAGCTAAGGCACCCACACACGCACCTTAGCTGCGCCGGAGTCATCCACCACGCCAGCCGCTAAAGCCAAGCCGCCATCGGCTAATGTCACCGCGCTGAGATTGGTCGTCAGTTGACCATCCAGCGGCAATTCCCATACCACATCAACCGCATAATCCGCGTTGATCTGCAACCCCGCGATGCGATCCAGCGATTGCGACGGCAAGACCAACTCCATTTGACCATCGCCGTTAAAATCACCGCCGACGGCCATATCTAAATTGCGCGAATAGATGATGTGCGATGTGTAGCCATCCAAGCGGGCGACGCGCTCTAATGCGCCGTTTTCATAGCGGAAGAAGCCGACAATGCCGCCGATATGCGGCGTGAGCACTTCCGCAAGCAGATTTTCCCCATCAGGGCCGAATGCCCCCCACGCGAGTTGATGCCGCCAACGGTTGCCGCGTCCAATGGGCGGCCCGATGGCGATCTGTGTGCCGTCCACATCATATACGCGGATTTGTGCGCCGATGTTGCCATCACTCGCGGTGACGATGAGATCGGGCGTACCGTCGGCGTTGACATCCGCCCACATGGGGGATAATCCCTCAAATACTTGCTCGCCGGGCAGGTCAAAGCGGCTGACAATCTCGCCAAAGCCCATATCCATCACCACTAAGGACGCGCCTTCCAGGTCATCGCCCATAATCGCGTGGATGTATCGCTCATTCGTCGCGTTGACATAAGCGGCGGCTTGGCCTAAACCGTTAACCACAATGCGCATATCCGGCGCGGCGAAAGCGCGGTACTCGTTCATGGGGACGTTCGCGCCATCCAGTAGCAGCAGCGCCCCGTCATCGCGGATATACGCGGTGCGTTCCGGCATCCGGGCGGTGTGCGTCAGGGCGGCCATGTTTACGGGGTAACGTTGATCGATGAAGTACCCTTGACCGTCGCCGATCATCACGGGGGGCATCCCCGGCTGTAAGGGGCTTACGAGTGGGTCGGTGATGGTGTAATCATTCTCCATGCCGGGCAGGATACCGCGCAAAACACCGCCGTCATCAGCCAGCAACCACAGCGCGTCTTGGTCAACGCCCGCACCGACCAACCACGTCGGCAGGGCATCGACAGGTATATCGAATTGGCGCACCGTCGGGAACTGCCCGCGCCCGACGATAACGCGGTTGCCGTCCTGACGGTGGGCGGTCGTAATCACCTCAAAAGGCAACGCCAGATCATCGTCTTGGGCGCTTATAGGTGCGATGACGAAGACAAATACAAGTAATAAAATTATACGTTTCATTAGTGTTACCTTTGCGTTATTAAAGTGTTGATATTTATTGCGAACATTTATTCATTGTTGCGGCTCGCAACAATGAAGCGTCTCTTGTGGATTATTACAATTTGTATCGCCCTGGTACCGCCAGAATGTAATATATAATGGTATTTAATTCAACAATTGACTTTTATAAATCATCGCGTTCCGGGCGATCTCTTGGTAATTGGCCGAGAGAGGGATCAAGCGCTTCCAAGAAGTTCAGGCCGTCCTTCCATTTGGTATAGCTGCGCGAGTCGATGCCAAACAGTTGGTTAATAATCGTCGTCAAAAACGCGATGACACTACTGCTGACGATGGTCACCGTCCAACCGGAATTGGGGCTGCCTTCCGTTTTGATGGTGTTGCGCAGTTGTTGGATGCTCTTGGGGAAGCTAGTTACGTCAAGTGCAT
>DAOTTT010000064.1:0-13047 GCA_034437635.1 Anaerolineae bacterium
GCTGCGGTCTTGGCTGGTTTTCACCTGCAAATGCCTGCTATTTGGCTGATTGCCGTGCCCTTGGGGTTAGTCGCCGTTTATATCTACGAGACGATAAACCAAGCGGATCGGTATCCGATCTGGTGTACATGGCGCACCTTGGTTGGCGTAATTTATGTGGGTTTACCGGCGGCGTTCTTGGTCGGTCTGCGCCAGTTTGAAAGCGGCTTTATGTGGTTGATTATCGTCTTTGCTATCACCTGGGGGACGGATACTTTTGCCTATTTTGGCGGACGGGCATTTGGCAAGCGCAAGCTCGCGCCGGAACTCTCGCCCAATAAAACGGTTGAGGGTGCTGTGGTTGGCGTTATCGGTGGGTTGCTATTGGCTTTAGCATTTGTCATCGCGGCGGATCTGTTCTCGATCTGGACGTTGATAATGGTCATTATCGCGCCGTTTTTGGGCGTGTTAGGTGATTTGATCGAGTCTGCCATGAAGCGTTTTTACAAAATTAAAGATTCGCATATCGCCGGGTTGAACGTCATCCCTGGGCATGGGGGCGTGTTAGATCGCATTGATGCGTTAATTACCGTGACGCTGTTCTGCTATCCGTTGGTCGTGTTGACGGGGGTTGCGGCTTAAAATCGCCGTACAGTACTATCGCCAATTGTCCTAAAAATTGTTAAAATATTGTATAGGTATGGCAATTTTATAGGGATATGCTTATGGTCGCTCAAGATTTACAAACAAACAACGAAGAATTGCTCCAACTGGCGATTAAAGCCGCCAAGCTCAATAACAAACAGAATGCGCGTATGATGCTTTTACAGATCTACGAGCGCGACCCACGCAATGAAACGGCTATTATGTGGTTGGCGAAGGTAGCAAAGAATCGCGCCGAGCGCATTAAGTGGCTGGAACGGGCGATTGACCTTAATGAAGATAACGTGCGGGCGAAAAAAGCGTTGGAAAAGCTACAATATAGCCAGGCAGCAGATGAAAATCGCACCCTATTGATCTTCGGCGGCGCGGCGATTTTTATGATCTTAGTCGTTCTGATTATCATCTTCATCGTTGTTTCTTAAGCAATGCCATTGGGTATAGGCATTTTACAGGGGATTTGTCCCCTATTTTTGATTCTGGCACAACTCAAAGTACAATGACATTGAGAATATTCTGGCATTTTTTCGCTTGGAGGTGTACAGCGCGTGGCTGATATTGATAGGTTGTTACGAGAAGGTATCGCTGCAGCCCGTGACGGCAATAAAATAACCGGGCGCAGTCTGTTGACACAGGTCATCGAGCAAGATCCATATAATGAATTAGCATGGATGTGGTTGGCTTCCTGCGTCGATGATATTGATGATCGGCGGGCGATTTTGGAGCGTGTGCTCGTCATCAACCCGAAGAACGACCGTGCAAAGCAGGCGTTAGCTGCGTTAGGTGCGCCGCCAACCAAGCGCAGCCCGGCTTCTATGTCGCGTACGCCATCATCTACGCCTGCGCCTGCTGCGGCCTCCAATGATGGCGCTTGGATCAGGATGACGATTATCGGTTTTATGTTCTTGGTCTCCGTCGGCGGCATCATTTTGTTTATCTCGCAATTGCCGAGCTTGTTAGATGTGGAAGAAGAACCGACGGAAACGCCGTTCGTCCAGGTGCAACCGACCGCTGAACCGCCGACGGTCGTCGCCGCCGCGCCGACCATCTCGCAAGTAATCACGCCTACATTGCCGCCATTGGAAACGGCGACACCGTTTATCCCGCCGGGGACGAGCCTTGCACCGACCTTACCGCCACCCTCAACGGAGACCCCTTTGCCGACGGAGACCCCGTTGCCGCCGCCTACAGCGACTCCATATCCACAGGAAGATTTTGTGATTTTATTCACAAACTTGACTGAAGGCGAAATCCAGCCGGATTTATACCGCATGAACGGTGATGGCAGCGGAGAGCGTAAGGTAACGGATGATGTGCAGGATGTAGCGTTCTCGCCATCTGGCGAACAGATCGCTTTTGTGCGGGATGTCACGGTCAGTGACGAAGACGGCAATGCTACCATACGCCCGCAGTTGTTCGTTGCTGCGCCAGATGCCACACAAGCCTCACAGATCACAACTATGATTGGCACGGTGATGGCTGAACCGAGTTGGGCATCTTCTGGCGAAGAAATTATCTTCACCAGCAATCAAGAAGGCTCTTTGGATCTCTGGTACATCCGCGCTGATGGCAGTGAATTAACCCGTTTGACGCAAGGCGATAATGTTGAGCGTCAAGCCGCTTGGAACCCTGCTGTTGAGAGCCGTCAAGTCATTTACACGGTAGGTGATGGCATCATTGATGCGCAGATTTTTAGTATGACCGTGAGTGATGATGCTGAAGTCAGTGATGTGCAGGAATTGACCAGCACACGCTATCAAAGTCACTCCGCCGCATGGAACGCCAACGGCACGCAAATAGTGTATATTAGCGATGTGCAAGGAGACCCCGACGTGTACACAATGGATGTTGACGGCGGCGGGCGTGATCTAGTTACAGTGGACGACAACGACGCAGAGGATCGTTCGCCGCAATTTAGCCCCAACGGGGAGTTTATCGCGTTTATCTCTAATCGTCTTGATGATCGTTTTCAAGTCTATCTGGTTTCCCCGGATGGTGACATCTTGACGCGGTTAACCGAGAGCGAACGCAACGACATACAACTGACTTATGAACCGATACTAATCTTCCGGCTGCAATAGGTGGTGAATTTATGGACCCCATACATCGTGAATTACTCCAGCAGGCAGTAGATGCCGCGAAATCCGGTGAGACGGAAAACGCCATCGACCTGATTAAGCAAGTGCTTGATGAGGATGAAGAAAACGCGCAAGCGTGGATGTTGCTTGCGCGGCTCACTGAAGATATTGATGAAAAGCGGGTCGCGCTGACAAACGTCTTGGCGCTGCGCCCTGGTGATAAACGTGCTGAGGCGATGCTCAAGCAGTTGGAAAAGGAAGCGAAAAAGCGTAATGTGGTGGAAGTACTGCCCGGTATATCTCGGCGTTTATTTATCATGGTAGCTTTGAGCATCGTCGCCGTGATTGTGGCCGGGTTGCTGGTGATTACCAATATTTCCAACCGTAACGCTCAGCGTCAGCAGGAACTCCGCAACGAGCAGAACACACAGCAGGCTCAAGGCACGCAGATCGTCTTGGATACGACCTATGAAGCGGAGACAGCCGTTCAGCAGCAGCTTGACCTTACGGCAACGGAGTTGTTTTTGAACCCGCCCACAGCGACTATAGAGCCAACCAGCAACGCGCCGACCTTACCGCCGACACAGACCTTTACCCCGGAGCCAAGCCTGACACCGACTCCCTTACCACCGCCACCGGGTCTGAGCGGTCAATTGCTAGGGTGGAGTGGCATTGGTGAACCGGATGAAGACTTGGACCTAGTGCGCTACTCCTTGACAGGCGATGAGCCAGAGACATTTTTAGACACAAACGGGCGGTTGGTACAGCAATTGGTGGATGATGGTCAGTATATTTACTCGTTCTACAATTCAACGTCTTTCTCCAATGAACTGCGCATCATTGACGCGAACGGTGTGCCGAATGAGCGCATTACCCGCCGTGATTATGGCTTCTTCTTCATTGACGAACCGGAGATGTTCAGCCTTTCCGTAGATGGCACAGCAGTGGTCATGGTCGCGGAGAACCCGCCCGGCAGTTCTGCACGCGGTAACACCTTGTATCTGGTTGATTTAACCGCGTCGGGTGCGGATGCTGTGCGTCAATTGACGTTTGATGACGCTGAATACAGCTATCCCGCGATTTCGCCGGATGGCCGTCAAGTTGTGGTGGTGCGCAATGTCTTAGGGAGTGATAACCTCGGCGTTGATCTCGTGTTGATTGATCTGGCGACGGATGTACCGTCATCATTGACAACAGACCGTAATGCTACCGAAGAAACGACACCGGCATGGTCACCAGATGGTGCATTGATCTTCTACTCTGGCTTGGACACCACAACAGCAGATGCCACTTTTGATCTGTTTATGATTACGCCAACAAACCCCGATAGCGGTGTCGTGCGGCAGGACTCTTCTGGCGATATTTTGTTCCCGGTCGTGGGGCCTACAGGGACCTATGTCGCCTATGCAGATGATCGCCTCGGCAATTTTGATGTCTTCTTGCTGGATTTGAACACATCGCAAGAATACAAAATCACACGGGGTAATCGTGACGACTTCCCCAGTGATTGGAGATAAATTCCTTGGCTGAAAAATTAAGCCAAAATCAGCGTGCAGAGCAATTGTTGCAAGAAGGGCAGGGCGCTTTAGAGGCCGGTGAACGCCAAAAGGCGCACGCGCTCTTGCAGCAGGCGGCACACTTAGCGCCTAAGGACATCCGGGTTTGGCAAACTTTGCTAGAAGCTGTGCATACGGATGCGGATCGTTATACATGCCTGCAAAATATCCTGCGCATTGATCCCAAAAACGAACACGCTAAACGACATATGCGGGTGTTAAACTTTATGAACCCCATCATAACACCCGTTCAACCCCGTCAGCCTAGCCCCCTAGAACGCCGGGGGCTGTGGTTGGCGCGGTTGGCGTTGATGGTTTTAGTGTTATTTGTGCTATTTAGCATCGGCCTTTTGCTGGGCATTTTGTTGAATACGCTGTAAATTACCCGTCATTTTGACGGATTGTTGTAAGTCGCTGGCAAGATACCCCAAGTTTGTCGCCACATGACTCACCTTCTTAAACTCAGTGACGCTTTTTTGTGCGATGCGATCAATGCGATCGACATTGATACCGATGCTGTCGAGTTCGTCGTTTTGGCGGCTGACGTTGAGTGTAATCTGATCCAGCGTCTCTTGTGTCTTGCTGAGCGATTGTGCCAATCCCTGCATGAGCGTACTGGCCTGTTGTGCCATGTTAAGCCCTGTCTCCACTCCCTCGATGCCGCTTTGTGTCGCGTCGCGGGTCGCTTCTACCGCCTTCTGGATTTCTGCTAAGATGCTTTGGACTTGGCGGGCGGCGTTGCTGGATTGTTGCGAGAGCGAGCGCACTTCTTCCGCAACAATTGCAAAGCCACGTCCGTTAACGCCAGCGCGAGCGGCTTCAATAGAGGCATTGAGCGCCAATAAGTTCGATTGCGTGGCGATTTCTGTCACGGATGAGATGATGACATCGACGCGGCGCGTGAGTTGCGTTAGCTTGGCGATGCTCTGCGCGATGGCGATGACTTGTTCGTTGGCACTTTGCAGGCCATACAGCACGGTATCTAATGTACGTTGGCCGCGTTCGGTCATCGTCTGCGTTTGATCGTTACGTTCTGTGATGAGGCGAATTTGTGGCCGGATGTCGGCGGCGACGTTTAAAAGTGCGTCCATGCGGGTGTTAGTGGTCGTGATGACGGCGGATTGCTCATTAGCCGTTTGGCTTTGTTCAGCTAGCACCGCGTTGATCGTATCAGAGGCTTCGATCAATCCGCTGATGGTGACATCAACGCGCTGCGAGAGCGTGTCTAATTCTTTGGATTGGCTATCCGCCAAGATTTGCATTCGGGTAAAAGTGGCGGGACGTTTTTCTGTTGTAGTTTCTGCTTGTCTGCTTGTGATTAAAATCACAAAAGGAAGTGTAAACCCGACCATACCCCACAGTGCGTTTTCTATGATGAGGCTTTCTGCGATGAACAGACTAACAACAATGATAAAAGCAAACCCAGCAGCATAACGCCAATCCATATCTTGTGTATGTAACATATACACGGTGAGGCTCCAGCCGGTGGCGATGCTAATGCCCACCCAGGCGACCCATAGGCCGCTGGCTGCCATACTTATCACGCCGAAAGCTGACGCGATGCCCAACGCAATTAAGCGAAAACGAGCTTCTTGCTGGCCGAAGGCGATGCTTGCTACACCAACGCCGATGTATAAGCCGCTGGCGAGTAGATACACCGTGTTCTGTTCGCTTGTATAGCTGATTAAAAGCACTACCGCCAAGATAAAGGGGATGAGTGATTCGTTTTGTAATCGTGCGATCATGCGTTTTGCCGCCTTATTATTTCGTGTCACAGCACATCATAATCTGCTTACGAAGCGTGGACAAGAAAAAGTTGTCTCTTTCAAACCAAATTTGTCAGTAGATCAATATATCTGTTCGGCATGAGATAATTAAAGCTATACTGGTGCTAGATAACGTGTGCGAAAAGGAGCAGAGTTGATGTTGCGCTGGCTCATGCTAATGCTGATAGTGCTATTGGCCGCGTGTGGCGGTGGTGATGAAGATACACCAGAGGTTAACGTCCAGACGACAGGCGGCGATAACTTGGATGATAATCTGGCTGAGGTTATCCAATGGGATACCGACCCGGAGACTATCGTATTCCGTGCGGAGCTTTCCGTGCCGGATAGTGATCAAGATCGTTTTATGCGATCACAAATTCCGTTATGTACGATTTATGGCGATGGCCGCGTCGTTTGGCCGACAGTTGCCGAAGATCCATCGAATAACGTGTTGTTCGGTCCGGTGGATGATGTGCGTATCCGGCGGTTTATTGACAATATTACGGTGTTGTATCGTATCTTCACGTTTACGGAAGAAGCGCCATTCCAAGACTTTGGCGAAATCCCTGAAGCCTATCGGCTCATTGTATCCGTCAATGGGCAGACACACGTCGCCGATGATTATGGCGGCTTGGATGAGCAAATTTTCGAAGACATCTTAGAACGGTGTCAAATGCTCAGCCCGCGTCCGCAGATCTTTTTGCCAGATGGATTGTGGGTCCGTGCGGAAGCACAAGAGTACGATAACAATGCACCTTCCGTTGTGTGGGACAGCGAAGTCACAGGCATTGACTTACGCGAGATCGCCACAAGTGGCGAGGCGCAATGGGCCTCTGGACGGATTGCGCGGATCTTGTGGAATTACCGTCAGCGGTCGGCCTCACCAGACTTGCAATACTCACAAGATGGTGGAATCTACACGGTTACGCTGGAAATCCCGCGTGTGACGCGCCACTGGTACGCCCTAGCGCCGGAAGCAGAAACAGAAGCAGAAATAGAAAATACACAAGAGTAGACATCAAAACGGGGCGGCATGAGTCGCCCCATTTTTATTAAAGCGCCATAACTTGGGCTAGCTCGAATAGCTTGGTATCCAATGGGCGATGCTTCCCGGCGATTTCTTCGTGCGGCGTGGTGACAATGGTGCCGTTGATCCCGCCTTTGATGCCGACGAGAACGCCTGAATTACCTGCTGCGAATTGCTCTACAGCGGCAGCGCCTAAGCGCGTCCCCAAGATGCGATCTGACGCTAACGGCAGACCACCACGCTGAACGTGTCCTAAGCGCGTTGTACGTAGCTCAAAGCCGATTTCCTCTTGTTTTTTGGTGAAGTAAGCGGCGAGTGCATCTGCGTCGTATTTTGCGCCTTCTGCGACGACAACGATGCCATGTTTTTTACCGCGCTCATATGCCTCTAGCAGAATATCAGCGACTTCCTCCGGTTTGACATCAATTTCCGGTACACAAATTGCTTCAGCCCCGCCAGCAATCCCTGCCATCATCGCCAGATACCCACAGTCGCGTCCCATGACTTCGATAAGAAATGCGCGTTCGTGCGATGACGCAGTGACCTTGAGGCGATCAATGGCTTCTAGTGCGATATTCAATGCTGTATCAACGCCGATGGTAATGTCTGAGCCGTAGAGATCGTTGTCTATGGTTGAAGCGACACCCACCACAGGAAAATCAAGTTTTTGTAGGGCATAAGCGCCTGTCTGCGAGCCGTTACCGCCGATGACGACTAGACCTTCGACATTGTGGCGATGTAATTCGCGTATGGCTTTGCGCTGGCCGACCTCGGTTTTAAACTCCTCGCTTCTTGCGCTGCCTAATATCGTCCCGCCGCGTTCGATGATGCCGCCGACATCACGGCGCGACAAAGGCGTTAAGTCGCCTTCTAGTAAACCGCGATAACCGTCGTTAACGCCCATGACTTCCCATCCATAATTGATGGCGTTGCGTGTTACGGCGCGGATGGCCGCGTTCATGCCGGGGGCATCGCCTCCGCTGGTGAGCACCGCAATTTTCTTCACATCTGACCCTTTCTTATTCTGGTAGTTATCATACGCCTATTATGCCTTGCCGTGGTCGATGCTTCAAACTGAGAAATATATTTAGATCAATACAGTTTGTCGTATAGTATGTTACATACTTAAATTAGAGTCAATGTGATCTCTGTCCTCTCGTCAGGTACAGAATTAAGCTGGAAGCGGCCTTCGTGCAGCGTAACCATCTTTTTGGCAATAGCTAACCCCATACCAAGCCCTTGTTGCTCGTAGATATTACGCTTGAATTGATTGTAAATGCCGATGAGCTTAATTTCTTCTGCACTCATGCCCCGGCCTTGATCGCTGATGACAACGTGATAATGACCGTCTAATTGCCGTGATTGGATGTGTACAGGGGTTCCACTAGCGGAGAATTTAAAGGCGTTATCAATCAATTCCCAGACGATCTTGTACCAGTTGTCATGCTGCATGTGAATGATGCCGGGTTCTACATCTATTTTTAAGTCGGGGATGCGCTGGTAGTGTTCGCATAACTGAATGCCAATATCTTCAAGAACGGTATCTGGATAATTAAGGCTGTGGCTTCTTAGGTTGGCAAGATGCTCTGGTTCTTGCGAGAATACTTCCATCTGCGACCAAATGAGGTAATTTTCGGTCAAATGTTGGAGGCGGTTGGCAGATTTTAGGATGATTTCGGTCAGGCTGCCGATGTCATCCGGGCTACTGGTTACATTTTCTAGGATCATCTGGGCGCAGCCGAGAATACCGGATAAGGGGGTGCGTATCTCATGTGGGAGCGCATGGACGATATTCTGGCGCAATTGCGCGATCTGTGCCTGGTATTTTTCGTTTGCCTCACGTTGTTTTTGGAGCCGTATTTCGATGGCCTGGGTTAAGTCATCGGGCGTAAAGGGCTTGGTGATAAAGTCGTCCGCGCCGAGCTGCATCCCGTGACGGACAGAGCGATTTTCTGTGATGGCGGTCAGGAAAATAAACGGAATCAACATGGTAGACTTATCGTTGCGCAACCGCATCAACACTTCAAATCCATTGATACCCGGCATCATAATGTCGCACACAATCAGATCAGGTTGGCGTGTTTGTGCTGCGATGATGCCATCTTCACCATTTGCTACGCTGGAAACGTCGTATCCACTAAATGACAAGATCTCGGCGATGTTTTCTCGGATTTCGATTTCATCTTCTATTATAAGTATGTGGGTCATCTTTTTATCCTTAATTCACTGTGATTATCATTTAACCATATAATTACTAGGATCAAAGCATAAGAAAACATTATCTTTTTTCCAAATATATCCCAAATGTGTTTTGGGATATAACGTTAACTCAGATTTAACCCCCAAAATCCAGAATACTGCATGACAGGTGTCGTTTAGGATGCTATTATTTTTATAGTCGTGTGCAGCCGCCCTGCTGTATACTTTCTGTCCGATTTTATTTATTCCATATGCAATTTGAGATACGGAAAATTCCATGAAAACCATAACGCTCATCAATGAAAAAGGTGGTGTTGGGAAGACAACGCTAGCGATCCATATCGCAGCCGGTCTGACTATACGCGGGTATCGTGTTGTGCTGGCAGATGCCGATGCACAAGGCCATGCGACGGTGTCGATGGGGTTGAGTAAAGACCCTGGGATGTATGATCTTTTGGTACGGGGTGCACCCTTCCGCGATGTATTGCGGCCAGTTGCCAAAGATTTATTCGCCCCACCCGACCAACCCAGTAAAGGCCAGCTTTACGTTGTGCCATCCAACGTTGAGACACGCAGCATCCCAATTCAAATTTCGGATGCGTTCGCCGTTGTCGATCGTTTCCGCGAGTTAGAAGAATTGGTGGATGTCGTCGTATTCGACACCGCGCCGACACCATCTCTACTGCATGGCTCGATCTACCTGGCGACGGACTCCATCATTTACCCGACTAAATGTGAGTACCTCAGCTTTGATGGCTTGGTGGAGAGCTTTACGCACCGTGACATGATGCAACAGACCCGCGCCCGTTGGGGACTTAAGGACATCAAAGTCATGGGCATTGTACCGACGATGTTCCGTGCAAGTACCCTTGTCCACCAAGAAAATCTTACCAAACTCAAGACGCGCTACAACGATCTGGTATGGCCGGAAATTCTGATGCGGACGATATGGGCGGAAGCCTCTACCGTTGGTCAAACCGTGTTCCGCTTCGCACCGGGGAGCGGTGCTGCACGCGATATGTGGCAAGTCGTAGATCGTGTAGAAATGGAGATGCATACATGAGTCGAAAGAAAAATCTCGCGGATATTGATCCGTTCGGCGGAAGTGGTAATCAAGAGCAAGAGCAGCCATCAGACGACCGCCCGCAGCTTTCTATGAACGATGCGGATGCCGCCCTTTTTGGCGAATTATCGCGGCGGGAGCGGCAGCGGCAGATCGTGCGGCCAATCTCGATTTTCAATATCTACCCTGATGTGCAACAACCGCGCCGGGCTGTTCCAGCGGCTGTTCGTTCTCATTGGACGGGTGAGCCGAGGGACATCGCAGACCTGTTTAATGTCTGGTTGAAGGTCATCGACGATGAACGCGCAGGCATCAACATGCCTGGTTTTAATTTAGACGATTTGCTTTGGTCGGAGTCGATTGAAGTGAAAGGGCACGAAGAAGATACGGCGCTTGATGGCTTCGAACCGGGGCCTATAGAACGCTCTTTTGTCAGAGTGGTCGAGCTCGCTATTAGCATTCGGCGTGATGGCCTGGCTAACCCTGCTACCATCCACCGCAAAGAAAATGGTATGTTTCGCTTGGAAACAGGCGAACGGCGTTGGCTGGCTTTTCACATTTTATATGGTTATTTTAACGGTACTGATAGCAAGCCCAATGAGCGTGAAAAATGGGAGCAAATTCCTGCCATTGTCGTTGACGATTTTAGTGTATGGCGACAGGCCAGTGAGAACGCCGCCCGCGCTGATTTAAACGCTATTGGACGGGCGCGACAATATTCGCTTTTGTTGATGGATTTGCTCAAGCGTCAAGGTGAGACCTTCGAGCCATTTAGTAACTTGGTCAAGCCCGGTCAATCCGACCGCGCTTATTATGCTCAGGTTGCAGATCATCGTGTGCCGCGTGGCAAGAGCGAGATGCTAAGTAACGGCTTAGGTGTGTCGCACCGCTCGGCCTTTTCACGCTGTCGCTCATTGCTCAAACTGCCAGATGAAATCTGGGTCATCGGTGATACTGTTGATCTATCTGAAGATGAGTTGTTGAGGATCAGCAAGATCGAACCAGAAGAAGATGCTATAGCAGAAGCACGTCGATCAGCGAGAAATGTTGCGACTCGCAACATTTCTCCAAAAGGTGAGAAGCGCAAGAAAGTGGACAAGTCCCCTGCCCTACCCACAGATGACGCACTCAAACAAGGAAAAAGGCTGTTTTCCAAGCAAAGCGCGGTCTTGGCAAAGCGAATCTTTGACATCCGCGATGGAGTAGGGCAGGCTGATACCAACACCAAGCGCTTGTTGCGACAGCAGATCAATGAGTTGCGGCGCTGTCTCAATCAGCTAGAAGAGGCGATGGACGATGAATAGAATTGTTGCGACTCGCAACAATTCTTAAAGCGAAGGGGCTATGCGTATAGCCCTTTTTGATTCAACTTGGTAGCTAGCATGATGGTGAATGGATAAGCTGCTGATGGCATCAAGCCGTTGATGTGCCAGGGGTATGTCATCATACTGTCATATGCGGTTGATCGATCAACCGCAGCGATATGCCGTTAATCAAATGCGTGATCTATGAGGCGTTACTGGGCTAGTTGAAGGGATGCTGATGTTGTCATCGAGTAGGGTGATGCTCTCTAAACCAGCTTTGACCTGTGGTGTGAAAAAGTATGGTTTCAAACGATAAAAACAGGCCGCTTGCAAACCCTTTTTGCGTGTGCGAAACGTGAGCGTTTCTATGGTTCTTGGGGCTGTGTTTTGAGTCTGTTTTGCGGGTCAAAATTTGATGATAAAAACGTATGCTTTATGGTATGGGCCAGTGGGGTGGTTGTCGTACCATCCAGCAACGACGGTTGTATACAAACATGTGCTGCGATGTTAGACTTGAAGTGACACTAAACATAATATTGGAAAGAGATTTTCTATTTTTGACGTGATCACACTGTATAAGTGCTTCCTCGTCTTTGCAGGTATACTCTGCATCGGTTGCTTGACAGCTTGTCAAAGTGTATCGAATCCTGAAGTAGCAACATCAGATCAACTGACGATCATTGCACCAGACACTTCTATTTCTGATGATCCAATTCATGTTGTGGTTGGCCCTGTCTCATATTCTTATGGCGAATCAATTGGCTTGGTGGCAATGGGCATGAATGGCCCCTATGCCTATATGACGACATTTAATCGACAGGGGTTTGCTTACTTTACGATCCCCGCAGAACACACAAATCATCTTGGCTATCTATCGCTCATCGCTACCACAGACGAAGATCGCGTAGAATTCAGCGTAAAGCTACAAGCCTTCTTCTTCCCATCCGCTTACACTTGGCCGCCTGCCGTCTAATCATCATTCCGGCTACTTATCGCACTCCTGGCCTAGTTAATCATCGTCTATATGTAAGACATGCTCAAACAGGTGAATTACTGCGCCTCAGCAAAATTATCATGGCTTGTCCAACATAAAACCACGATTAAGTCAGTACCCCTAACGTTGCACTGTGATCCTGTGTGTGGTGCATAATGCAGACAGCCTCCTTTCGTGACCTGGACGGCATTCTTGCTTACGTTGTGGCAAGCAGCATTCACATCATACTGTGGTTCTGTCATGTATGGTATACTCTACTTTCCGCTAAAGCTGCATGAGTTGAACGCTGAGTACAGGAAAAGCAAACAAACCGAGGATGGTCGGCACTGGGCGAAATGATGCAATTGGGGCAATCTTGAGGGCAATCTGGCTTAAGTTACACGCTTTCGGCGACGGTGACCGGCCACACCGGTCGGTAAAT
>DAOTTT010000065.1:0-11719 GCA_034437635.1 Anaerolineae bacterium
CTATGCTCGTAGATAGAAGCTATTTTAGAGAAAGAGGTTTTCGATGTTTAAACGATTGTTCCCCTTGATGATATTGTTAGCGGTTGCGTTGACGCTGCCGGGGATTGCGTCGGCACAGGTGCGTTATATCAGTGCGCCGGATGCGTTGTACGTGTTCCTCAATGATATTGCTTATGTGCAAGATAGCCTTGATCTACCCGGTGGGGTGGAAGTTGAGGTGTTGTTGCCCGCAACGGCCTATGTTGATACGTTGATCTTGAATGAAAACGGCGACCGTGTGCCGCGCTATCGTGTGGAAGCAGGCGCGGATGGGCACATTGTGCGCTGGACGACGGACGACGCGGACGGCCTGCTCACGGTCACCTTGGATTATTTAGCGTATGGCATCCGCTGGCAGCCTAAGTATGATATGGTCATCAACAGCGCGGAGAACGTGATATTTGACTTTTTCGCGGAAGTCCACAACACCGCCTTTAACTTGGATAATGTCGATCTTAACTTGATCGCTGGCCGTGTGGATACCACACAGCAGCTTGATACCGTCTCTACGGTGACGACGAATCAGATTATCGTGGGGTATGAGGCGGCGGATTTGTCATCTGTAGGCATGGGAGCAGGTGCGGCGACCATCCAGCATGTGTATCCTGTGGGGGATGTGCAGGCCGCACCGGGCGAAACGCTCTACACGCAACTGACCGGCGGCGAACTCCCGGCACGGCGCGTTTACGTGTGGAATGCCAACAGCGACCAACAGGTAACGGTAATCTACAAGGTGCGTAATATCTTTGATCTGCCTTTAGCGGAAGGCATCGTGCGTTCGTATCAAGACGGGCTGTTCTTGGGTAGTGATTTTGTCGAACTAACGCCCATCAGAGGGGAAGGTAGCATCACAGTGGGCACGCTGCAAGACGTGCGCGTCTTTACGGATAGTTCACAGGAGACGGTCAACGCGATTAACGTCGATACCTTGCATACGATCACGCTAGAGGCGACCAACTTTGGCGACGATGCGGTGACGATTGAAATGGTGCATCGCTACCCTTCCCGCGCACAAAGCATTGAAGTAAGCGACGAAGCGACGATTGAACCCGGTAACTTGGTGCGCTGGCTCGTCACCATTGAACCGGGCGACACGATCACCCGTACCTTCACTTACATGACAGATTGACATCTACACTGTGGAAATCTCCACGCAGACTCGCTAAACTAGGCAGGGACTTCAAACTTTGGAGTCCCTTTTATTGTGAGGACTGCCAAGTCTGGAGATTGCTACAATGCCAGTGACGATTATTATCGGTGCCCAATGGGGTGATGAAGGGAAAGGCCGTGCTGTCGATTCGCTTGCCGCACAAGCGGATATTGTGGCGCGTTATAGTGGCGGGGATAACGCCGGACATACCGTTTATGTCGGTGACGAGGTCTTTAAGCTTCATCTGGTGCCTTCCGGCATTTTGCATGATAAGGCGCTCAATGTGTTGGGTAACGGTATGGTCATTAACCCGCCGAATTTGCTTAAAGAGTTAGACATGCTCGCTGCAATGGGCGTGGATGTTTCCTCGGAGCGCCTGAAGATTAGCACCAAAGCACACATTATCACCCCGGCGCACATCGCGCTAGATGCCGCCAAGGAAAAAGCACGCGGCGCACAAGCCATCGGCACGACCTTACGCGGGATTGGCCCGGCCTACCTGGATAAAACCGGGCGTAACGGCATTCGCATGGGTGCGATGCACGACATCGAAGCGTTTGCCGATACCATCAAACAAGCGATTGAACGCGCTAACGACACCCTCCGCGAGATGGGCGATGATGGGCTTTTGGACGCGCAAGCCGTCGCTGAAGAATACATCCAAGCGGCGACACGGTTACAACCTTATCTGGTGGATAGCACGTATCTGCTCAACGAGCAATTGCGTGCTGGCGCGTCAATCGTCTGCGAGGGCGCACAAGGTACATTGTTGGATGTCGATCATGGTAGTTACCCCTACGTGACGAGTTCCAACCCGACGACGGGCGGCGCATTAGCCGGCTTGGGCGTGGGGCCGCGTCACGTTGACCGTGTGATTGGCGTGGCGAAAGCCTTTAGTACCCGCGTGGGCAGTGGACCGATGCCGACCGAATTACACGATGCCGTTGCGGATCGTCTGCGTGGCACGGGCGAAAACTTCTGGGATGAGTTCGGCACGACGACAGGCCGCCCGCGCCGCTGCGGTTGGCTGGATGCCGTCATGCTGCGTTACTCCTGTGATGTGAACGGTTACACGGATTTGACGATTACCAAGCTCGATATTCTCAGCGGTTTTGATTCGCTAAAGATTGCGGTGGCGTATGATGTTGATGGCGAACGCTACGACTACCCGCCGAGTACCGTGCATGGCCTGGAAAAAGCCACGCCCATTTATGAGACGCTCCCCGGTTGGCAAGAGGATGTCACCAACGCCCGTACATTTGACGATCTCCCGGCTAACGCGCAAGCCTATATTCAGCGCATCAGCGCCTTGTGTGACGTGCCAGTAAAGATGATTAGCGTCGGGCCGGAGCGAGATCAACTCATTATGATGTAAAGTGAGATAGAATATATAAACAGGTTTAAAAGACGGGATAGATTTATGACGGATGCAAACGTCTATGAATATCAACTGGATAGCCCTATCACCGAGCCAGCCAAGCGCATTGTGTCGCTGGTGCCGAGTATGACGGAATCATTGTTTGATATTGGCTTGGGGGATCGTGTGGTTGGTGTGACTGATTATTGCATCCACCCGGCGGATCAAGTCGCCCGGTTGCCGCGCATCGGCGGGACTAAAAACCCGGATATTGACGCGATTTTGGCGCTCAACCCGGATTTGATCTTCGTCAACCAAGAAGAAAACCGCTTGGAAGACTTCCAGAAGTTGAAAGCGGCAGGGGTGCCCGTCTGGGTGACGTTCCCGCAGACCGTGCAAGATGTGTTTAACATGCTTTGGGCGATTATGGATGTCTTCCATGTGACGGAGATGGTGCCGCGTGTGCGTTTGATCGAATATCAACATGATTGGATCAACGCGATTAGCGAGCAGCGGGATAATGATGGTGACGTTGTGAAGGTCTTCGTGCCCATATGGGACGACCCGCTGATGACGTTTAATGCGGATACATATACGCATGACCTGTTGCGCGTATGCGGTGGGACGAACGTCTTCGCTGACCGTGACCGCAAATACCCGCTCAAAGTGGATTTAGGCGAAGCGGGCGCGATCCCGGCGGATGATCCGCGTGTGCAAGGGCGGGATACGCGCTATCCGCGTGTAACCCTGGCTGAAGTCGAAGCGGCACAACCCGATGTTATTTTGCTGCCGAGTGAACCGTATCTATTCACGGAGGCGCATTTGCCCCAATTTAAGGCACTGGATGTCCCGGCGGCGAAAAATGACCGCATACATTTAGTTGATGGTACGCTGTTAACCTGGCACGGTACACGCTTGGCCTACGCCTTGAACGACCTGCCCGATCTCTTCTTTCCGGTGGATAAGGTGCAAAATGGAAGCGAATCCTGAAGATAAACGCGACTCAGAAGTTATAAGCATTGTCGCTCATGATCTCAAAAGCCCGGTAACAGCGGCACGCGGCTTTCTTGATCTGGTCGATAACGCGGGTGAACTCAACGAAACCCAAAAAATGTATTTAGACCGTGCATTTAAATCGCTGGATCGTATGCAGCAATTGATCTCTAGTTTGCTGGATTGGTCGCGCTTGCAATCCGGCGAGCCGCTTGAACTGCGCGTGGTGGATCTGATGCATTTGATCCATGATACGGTCAGCTTTATGCGCAACTTCGCCAACCAGCGCGAGATCAGCATCCGCGTAGAAACAAGCGAAGAAAAGGTGTGGCTCCCGGCGGATAATCGCCTGTTAGAGCATGTGGTGAGTAACCTCGTCTCGAATGCGATTAAATATAACCGCGACGGCGGCGAAGTCGTCATCCGTGTGAGCCGTATGGGGGCGGATGTGCGGGTTGATGTGATTGACACCGGTATCGGCATCGAGCCGAAAGACCAAGCACGGGTGTTTGAACGCTTCTATCGGGCATCACGCAAGCGGATGCAAGGGAGTCGCCGTGTGGAAGGCACGGGCTTGGGCTTGGCGATTAGTCAAGCGGTCGTTGGCTTGCATGGTGGGCAGATTTGGGTAGAGAGCGAGCCGGGGGAGGGCAGTGTGTTTAGCTTTACGCTGCCGGTACAAGCGCGGCCTCAAGACTCGTCACCGTCGCCGGATGAGATACGGCATAGTCGTTTCGGCGGCTTTCATCTACATCAATCCGGCGAAATCATCGATGATGTGGACGATGACTTGCAAGAAAGGCCGGAACGCGCCGAGCGCGAGTCCCGCCGTGATGATGTTTAAACTTGCCTTGCAGCGTGTTGTGATAAAGAGTACAATCCAGAACGTTATGTCTGCTTGGAAATGGAGAGATTGACGGTGAGGAAATACGCTTTTTTGGTGGTGTTTTTAGGCTTGTTGCTGGTCGGTGGTTTTGTGACTGCGCTTGGCAGCGATGGCGGCCTGGGGGGGATGTTGCCCTTCTTGCGCCAATCAGGGGATCCATCCGCTTCGACAGACTCAATTGAACCCTGGCAAGCGGAACAACTCTTCTTGTTGGTTGGTTTTATCGTGATTAACATCGTCGGCATTGGCGCAACCTTGGCCGGTCTGCTTTGGGCACTTAACCGGGGCGTTAAAGTGTCGCAAGCCGAAGAAGAAGCCGCATCGGAGTAAAACATATGTCCAATTTCATTGGACGTTGCTTTGATGCTCGTGTAAAATATCATAAATGTGACGAATTGTAACCTAAAGCTTACTGTTATGGAAAATCAAAATCAACCTGACCAATCCCGTTCATTTATTCCGCTTGCGTTGACGACTTCAATGCTTACAATTGGCCTCATCGTGTTTGGGGCGGTTGTCCGTGTGACGGACTCCGGCCTGGGATGCGGTAATGATTGGCCGTTGTGTGATGGTCGTTTGATTCCTCCACTGGATAACGTTACCGCTGTGATCGAATGGTCGCACCGGGCTATTGCACTGCTCATTGGGCTGTTTGGCCTGGGCATGTTGTGGATGGCTGTGCGTGCGTACCGTCGGCGTAACCGGGGGGTGATGATTGTGACAGTTGTCGCAGCACTTTTATTTGTGTTCCAGAGTATGTTGGGCGCTTTCGTCGTGATCTTTGACTTGCCGCCGACGATGGTGACGATGCACTTAGGCACAGCGATGCTGTTGTTGGGTGCGTTGCTTGTCGCGGCGATTATGGCGTGGCACAAACCGCCAGAAATTTCGATACAGCGCGATAACTTCACCGCATTGGCCTATGTGACAGCCGCTTTATCCTTATTGATTATTTTGAGTGGGGCGTTGGTACGCGGTAGTGGTGCGACGCTCGCCTGTGAGGATTGGCCGCTGTGTAACGGCCAAGTTTTGCCCTTCGACCAAGGCACCCTAGAGACGGTTCACATGATGCATCGGTATGCGGTGGTTGGCCTGGGTTTGATGCTGCTCATGCTGGTTTATTATGTCCGTAAGGCACGTAATAAACCCGTCGTTCGGCGGTTAGCAGATGGCGCGTTTGCGGTGTACTTATCGCAAGCGGTGGTCGGCGCGTTCTTCGTCTGGAGTGATGCGGCGGCAGTTTGGGGTGCCACACACGTAGGGTTAGCGGCGACGACATGGGCGTTGTTAGTCGGTGTTTGCGCTGTAGATACGCTTAACAGTCGAGCCCGTGAAGATAGAGAGGCTATAATATGGATACTACAGTCGGAGACGGCTACAAACTAAGCGCGTCGGAGTTAATCCGCGCGTATTTACAACTGACAAAATTACGCATTGTCGCGTTGCTGTGTTTTACCACCATCACGGCGATGTTTGTGGCGGCAGATGGTCGGCCTGATTGGGGGATTTTACTCATTACCACCATTGCCGGGATTTTCGCTGCGGGTGGGTCGAGTGCGATCAACCAATATGTTGACCGTGACATGGACGCAAAGATGAAGCGCACAGCCCGCCGCCCTATTCCGTCCGGGCGCATCGCCCCGGCTAACGCGCTGGTTTTTGGCTTGGGCTTGGTCACATGGTCGGTGGTGATCTTGTGGACGTTGGTCAACCCCTTAGCGGCGTTAATGGCGCTTATTGGGTCGCTGTATTACGTGGTGTTATATACGCTTGTGCTCAAGCGCAACACCGTTGTTAACATTCTCATTGGTGGTGGCGCAGGCGCTTTCCCGGTGTTGGTGGGGTGGGCGGCTGTGCATAATGCCCTATCGTTTGAATCGTTGCTTTTATTTGCTATCGTCTTCTACTGGACCCCACCGCATAGTTGGGCATTGGCGCTGTTGGTGAATAAAGACTATGCAGCGGCTAATGTGCCGATGATGCCTGTGGCTAAAGGCCGCGAGGCGACTTATGAGCAGATTGTATTGTATTCGGTGCAATTGTTGATGATTACGATGTTGCCGGTCCTATTCGGCGTATTTAATGTGATCTACCTTGTGGTGGCGGCTGTGCTTGGCTTGGGGCTGGTGCGCAAAGCCTTGCAGTTGATGCAACATGGCACACAAGAGCTTGCCCGGAGTACCTACAAGTATTCCACGATGTATCTGGCATTCTTATTCCTCGCCATGATCGTGGATGTGATCGTCATATAAGACACACGACGAAACGAAGACATCCACAGGGCGGCGGAAAACTGAGCCGCCCTTTTGTAAAGGGGTATTGATGAGTCAAGAAACACAAGACAAAACGATGACGATTTCTGTTTGGCCATTAGTTATTGGCGTGGTGATCTTCATCGCCTTTGGCGTGATCTTCGTCCTTGAGTTCTTGGATTTAAGTCGATCTGAAGGTGGTTTATCCGATGATCTGGTGACGGCTGATGCGTATATCGCGGAATTAGAATCGCTTTTAGCGGACGTAAACCCCGCCCGTGCGCAGGAACACTTGATTAACTACGGTTGTACGAGCTGTCATGGCAGTGGGCTTGCGCCATCATATGATGTTGTGCAGGCAAACGCGGCGTTACGCCGCCCGCCGATGACGGCTGCGGCTTATATCTACGAGTCGATTATCCACCCTGGGGCTTATGTGGTGGAGGGGTATCAAAATAATATGCCGCGTACTTATGAGACTACGTTCCTCAATGATGAAGGGACACGCGCTGACCTGGGCGATATGATCGTCTATTTGGCCGGGGATATGTCGGTGGTTGATGTTGAGGATGATGTACAGCCTGACGAAGCAGATGCCGCCGTTGACGATGTGGTGATTGACATATCGGCTGAACGCATCGCAGAGTATGAAGGCGTTGCGGAATTCTTGCTTTCGGGTGCATCAGCCGAGCGCGGCGAGTCCTTAGTTGAGGAATACGGGTGTAATGTGTGTCATGGCGGGCAGGCGGCTGATGTGGTTGCCCCGTCCTATGAACTCACGGCGGAGTTGGCCGTAGAACGCCGCCCACCCTTGAGCGCCGCTGCTTACATCTACGAGGCGATCATCTACCCAGGGCGCTACGTGGTAGACGGCTGGCCGAATTCCATGCCGCAAAATTATGAAGAGATTATCGACTCGACGGATTTAGGCGACATGATGGCCTATCTATTGCAGTTAGATACTTAATCAACGAGGCCATCCGGCAAGGTGACGACGAGGCGATTGTTCTCGATGTCGGTTTGGAGGATGGTCTCATCAATAGCAGGCAGCAGCACTTCGCCATATTTTTTGGTCTGGATGATGTAAACATCATTCGCGCCTGTTTCCAGCACTTCGCTGAGTGTGCCGAGCAATTCTCCATCTTCAGTGAAGACTTCGATACCGATAAGCTGGAACAGGTAAAATTCCCCATCTTCCAAAGGTACAGCGTCTTCTAAGCGTACCATGACGAACAACGTCCGGTATAGTTCGGCATCGTTACGATTGCTAATCGTGCCGAGTTGGAGCAGCCCGTAGCCTTTGTGCATGCGCATATGGGTGATGGGTAGCTTTTTGGGGCGTGGGTCATCAACGCCTTTACCGAGGTAAACATGCGACAAGGACGCGATGCGCTCCGGGTAATCGGTCAAGACGCGCATACGTAGCTCCCCGCGAATACCATGCGGGCGCAGGATTTCGCCAAGAAGCAGGTAAGATGGGGTTTCGGCCATTAATCAATATCCAGGATAACGCGGGTGTTTTTTTTGTTACCGACGACTTTAAGCAATGAGCGGATCGCATTAGCGACACGGCCATTACGCCCGATGACGCGCCCCATATCACTTTTGGCAACGTTGAGTTGGATGATGGTGGCGTTGCGGGTTGTGCGTTCTTTAATTTTAATTTGATCGGTATCGTTGACTAAGTTTTCTGCGATATATTGGACGAGTTCTTTTTCCATGATGAAATGCCTTTATAAGTAAAAGCGTGCCAAGAAAGTGGCTCGGCACGCTGTAGATTTTAGTTTATTCTTCCGCGTCTGCTTCGGCAGCGTCTACTTCGGCAGCGGCAGCAGCACGCTCTTGTGCACGCGGACCCTTGCCTTCGCCAGGGGCGGGGGCGGGGTAGTTGGTGCGCGGGCTGACCGGCTCTGCGGCTTCGAGTTCTTGTTCGCGCTCGGCGACGAGCGTTTCGATTCCTTCGCCTTTGTGCAGGCGTTCGAGCCGTGCTAATGTCCCGGTATGATCCAAGATACGGCGGACGGCATCACTCGGTTGTGCGCCAACGCTCAACCAGTAGAGCGCACGGGCTTCGTCTACAACGTTAGTGGCCGGGCGGGTGCGCGGGTTGTGATGGCCGATGATTTCCAATTCTTTACCATTACGCGCCTTACGCTTGTCCATGACGACAATCCGATAGTGCGGTTGGCGCTTAAGGCCGATGCGGGCCAAACGAATACGTACCATGTTAATCTCCTGCAAGTCTATGACCGGTTGCCCGGCGATAATTAATAAAACGGCGTTTTATAGGTGGCCTTGGGGAAGGACGTTCAACCAATACCTATGCGCTATAATTCACCGGAGAGGGTTGTTTTAGCGCCCAAACATATTCCCTAAACCAGGGATATTGGGCATTTTGCCACGCTTGAGCATCTTCATCATCTTCTGCATTTCGCGGAATTGCTTAAGCACGTTGTTGACTTCGCTCACGGGTACGCCGCTACCGCGTGCAATACGCTTTTTGCGGCTGGAGTTGAGCTTCTTCGGGTTTTCGCGCTCGTAGGCGGTCATACTGTTGATGATTGCCTCAACGCGCCTAATTCGCGTTTCGACCTCTTGGTTGTCGATCTGGCCTTGCATTTGTAATTTACTCATGCCGGGGATCATTCCCATGATCTGACCGATCGGCCCCATACGGCGGATGCGCTGGAGTTGCTCCAAGAAGTCTTGGAGTGTGAACTCATTACGCATCATCTTTTCTTGAAGTTTAATTGCCTCGGCTTCATCGAATTCTTCTTCTGCTTTTTCGATGAGCGTCATCATGTCGCCCATGCCGAGGATGCGATCTGTCAGGCGATCCGGGTGGAATAGCTCTAGGCCATCCATCTTTTCTGATGTGCCCAAGAATTTAATCGGGACATCAGTCACGGCACGCATGGAGATTGCCGCGCCGCCGCGTGCGTCACCGTCGATCTTGGTCAAAATCAACCCGGTGATGCCGACTGCTTCATCAAAGCCTGTGGCGATGTTGACCGCTTCTTGCCCGGTCATCGCGTCGGCTACTAGCAGAATTTCTGCTGGGTTGACCTTGGCTTTGATCTGCTTAAGCTCATCCATCAGTTTTTCGTCGATCTGTAAACGCCCAGCGGTGTCTACGATGACGACGGCAGCGCCCGCTTCTTTAGCAGCTTTTACACCGTTCACGGCGATCTGCACGGGGCTGTTGGATGTCCCTTCTTCGTGGTAAGGGATATTAATCTGCTTGGAGACCGTCACCAACTGATCGACGGCTGCCGGGCGATAGGTATCGCAGGCGACCATAAAGGGCTTGCGGCCCTCTTTGCGCAGATACACACCGAGCTTACCGGCTGTTGTTGTTTTGCCGGAGCCTTGCAACCCCACAAGCATGATGACATGCGGTTTGCTACTACCAGAGAAGTTCAAGCGTCCAGGTTCACCAAGCGTGATCGCCAATTCTTCGTGGACGATCTTGATAATTTGTTGGCCGGGCTTGAGTGCTTTGTGTACCTCTGCACCGATAGCACGTTCTTTAACGCGCCCGACGAAATCTTTCACGACGGGGAGGGCAACGTCGGCTTCTAATAGCGCCATACGCACTTGGCGCATGGCGTTTTTAACGTCAGTCTCGCTTACCTTGCCGCCCTTACCAAGTGCGTCAAAGGTGTCTTGCAGCCGTTGGCTGAGTGTAGAAAACATAGGCGTTCACGCTTTTTAGGGATACTTTAGACATAGAATTGTACGCAACCGAGGCATAGACCGTCAAGGGCGTTTAATTGCGTAAGAGGAGGGAAACCGTCCAAATGACGACCCCGCCGAGTACCAATAGTACGGCATCGCGCCACAAGGGGCCTTCGCCAGTGCGCGGTAATTCCTCAATACCGAGTTGTTCGGGTTGTTCTATTTCAATGAGGGGCGCAGGTGTCGGTGTGGGGGTCTGTGTTTGTGCATTTGCTGTCATAGGGACGAGCAAGACACTGCCCAACAATAGGCACGCAATGCCCAATAACATAATATGTTGCCACTTTGTTTGCATCTCGACTTTGACCTTTGTCATTATGCCGATGGTAACGACGACTATAACAAATCAAACCGCCACTTGCCAACTTGCCGGATTTCTGCTACTTTTATGGTAACAAAAGTAAGCCCTCATAGCTCAGTGGATAGAGCACTCGTTTCCGGTGCGAGGTGTCACAGGTTCGAATCCTGTTGAGGGTATCACTGGCAAAAAGCCATCAGCATTGATGGCTTTTTATGTTGCCATCCCCCTAAAATTATGTAGTTGACCCGATGCCCGCTTTAGGCAATGTGCTGACAGATGAGGAAATCATCGCTGTGATCGCGTATATCAAGACGATGTGGCGACCCGACCAAGTCGATATGCAACGCGACCGGACATTGGCCGCACGTAGACAATAGCGCAAAGCAAAAACGCCGATAGATCAATCATCGGCGTTTTTAGCATGGTTATTGCGGCGCGCTTAGGCACCTTCTGGCGCGTAGTCAATCTCGGCTAACTTGCCCTGGATGATTGCCCAATCTGCGGGGCTGTTCCACTCGATTGTGACCATTTGCGTGTCGGCGTTGCCGTCTACTTTGACGACCCCGGCTAGCTCGCTGATCTCGCTCTTGATGGTGTTTACGCAGCCATTGCAGCCGACATTGGGGACTTTAATGGTTTTTGTTTCCATTAGTTAATCTCCATATGTGTATATGATAACTTTATTATAATTCGGCACTTTGTTAGATGGCATATGTAATTCGGTGGACGCTTAAACAAGCATCTGTGTTATTGTGTTAACTCGGTCCTGGTCGCCGGAAGTCCTGATCTTTTTTGCGGTCGGGGTCATTACTGGTGACGCGACGATAGCGACCATCACGCATGATGCGGCCTGAAATGGGCGAATTGAGATCAAAGGATTTTTCCGAGGGGACGACGACTTCCGGCGTATGCGGATCGGCATCATGCGGGTCTTGGATGCGCTCAATATCCGGGTTTTTGACGGCTTTATCAATGAGATCTTCTTGTATTGTGCTGTTGTTTG
>DAOTTT010000066.1:0-1654 GCA_034437635.1 Anaerolineae bacterium
CGTAAAATGTCAATAAGCATAGACCTGTCGCATAAAAACCATCATCAACTGTAGGTTGTCCGGTATTGCGTAAGCGCGTCAAAATTTGATTAACTGACTCGCCGGGATATGCCTCCCGCATGATCGCCCAGGCACCGGCTACATGCGGTGTAGCCATTGATGTACCCTGGAAATTGTCATATTGACCGAAGGGTAGAGTCGAGTTGATAGAAGAGCCAGGAGCTACTAAGTCAAGATTGCTATCACTATTTGAAAACGAAACGACAGAGTCAACAAAAATAGGTTCGTTAAACTTAAAGTCTGTGCCGTTAAAGTCGGCTGTTGCACCGACGCTGATGATATTGGGCAAGCACGCGGGTGCGCCCATCGAGTTTTTGAAATAGTTATTACCCGAAGCCGCAATCACTGCAATGCCAACGTCACGAAGTTGTGTTACAAGGGTGGTGTAAGATGCCGGCTCGCCTGCTTCACATTCGCTTTCACTAAAGTATTGACCACCGCCTAAACTCATGTTGATCGCTGCAATCGGCACATCATAGGAATTTCTTCTAAGGTAGATGCCCTCTAGTGCTGCCATCTGATCGCTCGTATAAGAAGCCGTACAAGGGTTTGTTGAACCGCAAAAACCAGGATCATTAAAAATAGAAAACACCTGCACGCCGATTAGTTTGGCTCCTGGTGCAACCCCTCTAAAATTCTCGTGGATGCCACCTCGCCCGGTCCCATTACCTGCGACTGTACCCGCCACATGAGTACCATGATCGCAACCGATGCAATTGTTGTTTACATAGTTATAGGGTCGTGCAGCATTGTCGCCAAATTGCGTATTCTGCCCATTAGGGCAGGCCGTCACTGATGAAAAATTGGTGTTGGTGGTGCTATAGCATAGTTCATCTAGTCGTTGATTAATCAGCGCCGGGTGCGTGAAGTCTACCCCGGTATCAAAAACCGCGACCGCATAGTCTGTTCCATTAAAGCCATTGGCCCATGTAGCGGGCGCACCGATAATCTGATTCGAATCATCCATCGTGACTTTAGCAAGTCTATCTTCATACACTCTATGCACCAATGGATTAGCTTCTAGTTCTGCGATGGCATCCGAGGGGACGTGCATGGCAACAGTGGATGACGTTACATATCTATGATTGATCTCAAATTTAATGCCACTCGCACTAAGGCTATTGGTAAACTGTGATTGCATTATTCGAATGGCAGCACGTTGTGTAATAATGGCGCTTGTGGTTGTAAAATTCGTCTCTGGAAGAGTCATCAGATTTAGATCAACAATGACAGACACCATAGCACCCTGTGTGTCGTCGGTAGTGTCTTCTTGTGCGGTGACGATGCCCGTGACACCGATGAGCAGCATCATAACAAAAAGCAGTCGTTTCAAGGGGATGATCTCCATCAATAATGAAAGTTGCTATATCTTCCATTATACGAGCAAAATACCATGAGAGCACGGTTAAGATAGTCCATCGCAACGTTTGAAGGCATTGTCGCGTATAATAGAATACGAGTTGTAAACGATAGGACGATTGAGAAGTCAACGACCACCCGCTTCAGCGGGTGGCTTGCGGGAAACCGTAAGCCCATGTTGACCAGCCTCAGCCATGCCGAAGGGCAAGGGCTACGTTACGGGCGAATACATAGG
>DAOTTT010000067.1:0-14958 GCA_034437635.1 Anaerolineae bacterium
TCGACAAAGCTATCCTGCTGATAGATGGTGAGCGTATCGGCAGGGGCGGCGATCTCCGCGCCGTTTTCATCCACGCGCCCATTTACCAAGTCGTCGATGAGTTCCAGCTTATAGGGCTGGTCTTTGAAGACCTCACGGGCTTCTTCCGCGCTGACTTCGCGCCGTTCAAACGCATGATTACCGCCGATGATCTTCTTCATGCGCTTTTCAATCCATTTGATGTCTTCATCACCGATGGACTCCGGCAGTTCAAAGTCGTAATAGAAGCCATCTTCAATGGGTGGGCCAATGGCGATCTTCGCATCCGGGAAGCGCTCTAACACGGCCTGCGCCATGATGTGCGCGAGACTATGGCGGATGCGATATAGCTGACTGTCTTCATAACGTTCTGCTGACATGATTTCTCCAGGTTGTTTTGCATAAGCTAAGGTAGATTATGACGATAGAAAGGCAAACCTTCAACGGTCTAAAGCAAGCGGAGCGGATACGCGGCCTTGCTAGGAGTAGTATGTAACATAGCACTCATCCTCAGTATAATTAGACAAATAAAAAACGCGCCAAGACCCCAGGACACTTATTTAAAGTAGATGTCCTCGCGTCTGGCGCGTTTTCGCGCAGTAGGATGCTGGCGTTATTCGACCACGAGCACATCCGATAAGACGACAGCCGCCACTTCTTGCGTTGCGCGACGACCACCGCCATTAGTAGTTGGAGTTTTAGTTGGGGTTTCGTCTTCTGTCACCTGTGTAAATACGCTGCCGAAGACTTCCATCGCCAAGAGGTTATCAATGGTATCTTCAATCGCTTCACGGTCGAGTGATTCGACGACGACATGCGGGACATCAAGCGTGCAAAAACGCGACGGGATCGTATCATCAATTTGGTTACTAAATGCGTAGGTCAGATCCATCTGACGCTTAACATAATCTAGCGTGACGAAAACAGCATTATAAATCGTGCTATTTTCCATCTTGACGATTACATCGCGTGCGAACTGATCATCTGCATGAACTTCTACCCAAACTTGGGTAGGAATTTGTAGATTGGAAAACCCTTCACTATCCGACATACCCCAATTCCTTTTCTCAATTTACGTTTGTTTTTTACGAAATGCACTATGAGCATATGTCAATTTTTCCATTGCTGTCAAGCGAGCTTGGTATTTCTTTTACTTTTTATCTGGTGCAAGCCATACAAATTGATACGGTTCCAATGTGAACATATTAGACAATGTAAGCTGTTCATCTCGTGCCAGATCAACAATTTGCATGGGGAGCGACCAATAAGCCGTCAGCACATCACGGCGGATAGGTTGTGGCTCCTCGGAGAAGTTCGCCAATACCAACACGCGCTTATTCCGCACGAAACCGAGTACATGCGGGTTTTGCGTGTCGAAGAACTGCGTCCGTTCATCGTGTAATTGTGAGGATGCCTTGCGCACAGCGATCAAGTGTGTAATCGCCTGGAACACACGCCCGGCGGGGTGCTGCGCATCATGTCGCTTTTCCGCCCGTTGCCAGTCAAAATGCGGGCGATGCACCCATCGGCTATCATCCGCCTTCATCGGGTCATCTTGATAGCTATAATCGTTTAACGTAGCGATCTCATCGCCCAAGTACAGCAGGGGAACACCACCCGCCGCGATAATCAAGCTATGGATGAGAATAATCCGCTTGATGGCAAGATCAATACGAGTTGCGTCGTCCTGCTCTAACGCTTGCTCTAAGCCCGCTAATGAGGCCGCTGTGCCGTTGATGCGCATATCGCGGGTGATAGGATTGTAGTTAAAGCCCACCCCCCTAGCAAAGCTACCCTCAAACCGTCCGGTATAAAAGGTATTTAAAAATTGGCGATGGTCAAAGCCATTGATACCTAATTGCGCCGCGTCTTCATCTGCGAACGACCAGCCAATGTCATCATGCACACGCACATAGTTGATCCATGCTGTGGCTTGTGGGATGGCATAATGATGCGTCATGGACTGGCGCAAAAGCTGAACTTCTCGCGTGGCAAGGGCTTCCCATATAGTCGCCATAAAGGTAGGGTTATAAGAGAGTGGCGCTTCTTCCCAGTCGATATAACTCGCGACATCACGCGGATGCACAATCGCTTCGGACTTAAACAACATCGCTGGGGCTGCGATGCGCACGAGCGCGTTAAAAGCACGGATAATATCATGCACTTCTGGCAGATTTTCGCACGGTGTCCCCATACGCTTCCAGATAAACGCCACCGCATCTAAGCGCAGCACCTCCACGCCTTGATTAGCGAGGAACAACATTTCCCCTAACATAGCGTTGAACACCGCCGGATTGCCGTAGTTCAGATCCCATTGGAAGCTGTTAAATGTCGTCCATACCCAACGGCCTAAGGTCGGATTGTAGGTGAAGTTGCCTGGCGCTTTTTGCGGGAAGATTTCTCGTAGGTTTTGCTCGTAACGGTCGGGCAGGGTGCGATCCACAAACGTGTAGTAGAAATCAAGGTGGTCTTCATCGCCATTTAAGGCCTGCTGTGTCCAGGGGTGATCGTCTGCTGTGTGATTAAAAACAAAGTCAATCACCAAGCTGATGCCTTCAAGCCGCAAGTAGGTCGCAAGCTCGGCCAACTGCGCCATCGTACCAAGCGCGGGGTTCACTTGACGGAAGTCACTGATAGCATACCCGCCGTCACTCTCATCCAGCGGCGTGAGGAAAAGCGGCATCAGGTGTAAGTACGTAATGCCTAGCTCTTTAAAATATGAGATCTTCTCGCGGATACCGTTCAAATTATCAGCGAACAAGTCAATATAACACACCGCGCCCACTGCATCCGCACGTTTGAACCAAAACGGATCCGCCTCACGCGCATGATCCAGCGCATGTAAGGCCGTATTACGCTCCGCGAAGGCAACTGCCAAGGTATGAACAATCTGTTCTAGGTGATAGAAAAAATCGTATTGATCGCCATAAAGACGATGTAAGTGCTGGAGGGCACGCGGCAAATGCTGGTCTAAGCGATTTTTGAACGTCGCTTGTGCCTCTGCATCCGCGATTTGTGGGGCAACACGCGGCCATAAGCGAGCAATTGTTTCTTGGGCGGCTTTTGCGTAATCAAACATAAGCTGACAATCCGGTTCGTTATAGATCAAAGCGCCATCTATTGTAACCGATTTGCCAGATTGCTCGTTATATCAGAAATACAAGAACATCTCTGTCCGGCGGAAGACTTCAATATAGCCCATCGACTTATAAATTTCCCATTGGTGGTCACGCAGGGGCACATTTTCAATCTTGGTATCCTGCATAGGATATGTCTTGTGGACATGATAAAGCGCGGTATGAATCGCGTCATCAGAGACATTAGGACTTAGGACAAAGTGTGTCAGTTGGAAGGGTGTCCGCTGGAAGATCACCCAAGCGATCTCATTATCCGCCGTTTTGACGGCGACACCGCGTATATTGCCAACGTTCAGCAGGGAAGCGGTTTCTTCGATCCAAGAAGCGCCATCTTCGCGCTTTGCCAAGTAAGCGGGGACATCCGCCGACTCGATCTCTTTGACTTCGGCCTGTTCGTAACGGTCGATGACTTTAGGCACGCCCGGCGGTCGCCGGATGATAAGTAAAGTCCGGGTTTCTTCAAAGCCGAGGCGCTCAAACAAGCGCCGCGCTGGATCATTACCGACGATCACCTCTAGCTGCGAGAGCGTGCAACCGTCCGTTTTGGCATAGTCCAGCATGGTTTCCATAGTAAACAAGCCCAAGTGACGCTCACGCCGCTCCGGGATCACACCTAAGCGCGTGATCCAACTGCGCTCACCGCGCAAGCCGAGCATCCCCACGCCGGACTCTAGCCCGGAGTCATTGAGAACAACAACGGAGCCATCCAACGAGACATCGTAGGCTTCGACATACTCGCGCATACGCTTGGCGTTCATGGGCATCGGCACGATGTAATCCACACGCGCTTGATTGTAAATATCTGCTAGTTGTTCGTAAGTATAATTACTCGTCGGTACAGCGACACGCCCACCAGACGGCGGCTCACTGTCCTGCGGTTTGGTAGCCGACTTCGAGGACACGTAGACCTCCCTATGCTTTATTTGCGGACATAAATGCTTCTATTTGACCGGCAAAAGCGCGTGTATCAATTGGTTTTGTGATGACACCATCACACCCATAGGCTTCGGCCATACTGTGTGCCGTCGCCTCCGGCCAAGCAGTAAAAGCAATTAACGGAATATCTTTGATGGCTTCTTGTTGACGAATGAGCGCAATAACCGTTTGTCCGTCAATATCCGGCAAACCAAGGTCAATTAAAACCAGATCAGGTTTATTCTCAAAGACTGTCGTTAACCCCGTCTCACCGTCTTCTGCCGTTAAGATCTTGTGCCCGGCTTTGCGCAATAACTTAGAGGCCATCCGTGCATTTTGTTGGTTATCTTCGATTACGACAATCAATGCCATGTTTTCCCCCTGGGATATTACAGTTAATCTAGGTAACGCGAAATGGTATTGAGTAAAATGCTGCGGGTGATCGGTTTGGCGATGTAATCATCACAGCCCGCTTGCAGTAAAATCTCCCGGTCACCGTGCATGGTGTTCGCCGTTAAAGCGATGATAGGCATATAGCGATGGTCTGATTTTTTGATCGACTGAACGACCTCAACACCGCTCATATCCGGCAAGTTAATGTCCATCAAGATGAGATCTAGCGGGGTACCATTGACAAGCTCAAGGGCGCTCTGGCCGTCATTGGCGATGACAACCTCATAACCAGCGTTTGTAAGAATGCGTTTGGTAATCCGCGCATCATGCGGATTATCTTCCACAATGGCGATCATGATAATCTCATAGAATTTTTTTTCTTATTTGTCAGGAAGTAAGCAACAGTATTAAGTAATTCATTGCGCGTAACGGGTTTTGCAATATAACCGTCACAACCAGATTGCAAGAGAAAGTCACGATCACCGTGCATGGCATTGGCTGTCAGCGCGATGATTGGCGTGCCTTTTAACTGCGCCATCGCTTTAATACGACGGGTCACCTCGACCCCATCAATATCAGGCAAGTTAATGTCCATCAAAATCAGATCAGGCTTTTCATCGACAGCAGTCTGGACACCGCTTTCGCCGTCAGAAGCCTCTAACATTTCGTATCCATCCATCCGCAACATCTTGCGCACAAGACGCATGTTCTGCGGATTATCTTCTACATATAAAATCCTAGCCGACATACCTACCCCTTGATTAAGGTCGTTAATCGGAAAACTATTTATTTAATTCACCCTTAATTATATTCAAAAACGACTTCCGATCAAGCGAGGCCTTCTCAATTCTTGAGACGATACGTGCCCGTAATGTCGTCTTTTCATCGGGCGAAAGCTCTTTCGCACTGACGACGACAACTGGAATATCGCGCAGAGCGACTTCTTTCTCGAGCGTATCTAAGATGCTAAATCCATCTAAATCAGGCAACATGAGATCAAGCACGATGAGGTCAGGATGATAATTATAGATCGCTTTGAGACCATCGCGGCCATTCGATGCTTCAATGATGTCTACGTTCATCGACTTCAACATTCTACGCGCCAAGCGCAGATCAAGCGGGTTATCATCAATCATGACGATCACATGATCCGCATCAGGCGTGGTATCCGTCAGCGTTTGTGACTTTTGTCCGCTTGCGTCGTCCAAAGGTTGCGCATTCTCTTTGTGCAATAAGCCCAGTGGGGTGGTATGCCCCAAAGTGCTGATGACATGCTCAACGAGATTATTGGTATCATAACCGCCCTTTTGCCAGATGGACTCGGTTCTCTTTTCCAGCAAGCGGTGGTCGTTGGTGGTTAAAGTCTTGGCTGTAATCACAATGATCGGGATCGTCGCTGTTTCTGGCTGCGTTTTGAGCTTCTCCATCAATGCAAAGCCGTCCATATTGGGCATTGTCAGGTCACAGATGATTAAATCCGGTTGACGGTCTTGGATCACCTGAAGGGCATGTTGGCCGTCTGTGGCTTCGTATACCCGATACTGCTTGTAACTCTTGAGCAAACGACGGATCAAGCGGCGGTCATTAGGATTATCGTCCACGACGACGATTGTCGTCACCTGCTCATCCAAGTTTTTGATCGCCGCGCCCAACCCTTCGCTATGGTTGGAGTTGGCCATTTCGATCTCTAAGATATAGCGGTCGTATTGATCGCCCAAGATGTGGCTCTCTGCGGGGAGCGTGTGGCCGGTCGCATTGATAACAACGGTCTCACCTGGTTTGATGAGTTTACGTGTGAACAGCTTATCCAGCCCGGCAAACGCGACGGCGGTCGCCGGTTCTACGCTGATGCCCGCTGTAGCAGCCAAACGCCGCATAGCAGAAAAAGCCTCACCATCTTCGACAGATAACATCACCCCGCCATTGCTCTTGACAGCGCGATAGAGCAACGTATAGGCGAAGCCCGGTTCACCCGTCGCCAGCACATGAATCAAGGTCTTAGGCACGACGGGCGCTGCCGTTTCAATATCGGCTTCAAAAGCGGCGACCATCGGCGCACACCCGGCGGATTGCACAATCGCCAAGCGTGGCATCTTATCGATCAACCCCATTTTATGGAGTTCTTCAAAGCCCTTCCATGCGCCGATTGGCCCAATGCCCCCGCTGACAGCCTGCACATACCAATCCGGCGCGATAAACTTACCGGGCTTGTCTGGGTGGCGCTCTATACCAAGTTGCTCGGCAATCTCATAGGCGAGGGTCTTCATGCTTTCCTTCGCCGGGATCGTCTTCGCCCCTTTATCCATGACAACGCCTTTGCGATCGGCAAAGGTCGCCGCGACGACTTTTGTCTCGTCGTATGTCCCGGAAACTTTGACGACTTCCGCACCATACAACGCAATCTCGCGCATCTTCTCCGGCGGGACGAGACTGGTTAAAAACAACCAGAACTTAATGCCCGCCCGCGCCGTATATGCGGCATAGGCTACCCCAGCATTACCCGTTGAGGCTAAAACCGCTTCTTTGACCCCGGCTTGCTTCATCGCCGTGACGGAAAGTGCCGCCTGACGGTCTTTAAACGAGTTTGTGGGCATGTAACGCTCATCTTTGATATAGATGCCCTCATGCTTGTAAAGAGCCTCGTATTGCGGCAGACGATACAACGGCGTAAAGCCTTCGTGCAGCGTGATCTGCGGGTCCGGTGCGTCAATCGGCAGTAGATCCGCATAACGCCAAAGCGTCAAGTTCAGGGTAGAAAAAGGGGCAGACCATCGGCCTGCCACCTCTTCATAGTTATAGCGTGCGTCTACCCAAGGTGAGTTGCATTTTTCACATTTTGTCGTGTGGATGTCCGCACGCATTTGGTGCCCACACTGCAAACATAGAATGTGTGTTAAGGTGCCCAATTAAGCCTCTGTGACTGTTTCCTTTTCGTAAATTGGCATCGTGAACCAGAAGGTAGAGCCAACGTTCTCTTCACTGTCCACATGGATCTCACCGCCGTGCATTTCGATTAACTGCTTGGTGATCGTCAAGCCCAGGCCGGTGCCACCAGCACGGCGCGTTGACGAGCCATCCACCTGGCTAAAGCGTTGGAAGATCACATCAAGCCCTTCTTGGCTCATGCCGATACCGGTATCACGCACGGTAACGAGCGCGTGTTTTTCATCGTGCATGTTCAGATGAACGCGCACACTACCTTCTTCTGTAAACTTCAGCGCATTACTGACCAAATTCCAAAGCACTTGGCGTAAGCGTACCGGGTCTGCACAAACGGCTGGCATTTCGGTCTCTTGCACAACTTCCAGGACGACGGGCTTATCTTTAACAAGCACTTGCCCTGTCTTGGTGATTTCTTTCGAAAATTCGAACAGATCCACTTCGCGCAGATCCAGGTGCATTTCACCTGCTTCAATCTTCGCTAAGTCAAGGATTTCGTTGATGATGGACAGCAGATGTTTACCGCTGTCATGGATAGCGCGGACATCTTCGTCTGCATCTTCTGTCAGTTCGCCGTCCACACCGTCAAGCAGCACTTCCGAGTAGCCGATAATGGAGTTCAACGGCGTGCGGAGTTCGTGGCTCATATTCGCCAAGAATTGTGACTTGAGGCGGTCAACTTCACGCAACTGATCCGCAACGGCACGCTCACGTTCTGCCTGCCGCTCAATTTCAGCGAAGGATTGCGCGTTCTGTACCGCAACGGCAACCTGCGCCGCCAACACTGATTTAACCTGAATATCATTGTCGTTAAAGCGGTTGACACGATTACTTTGTACGTCCAGCACACCGATGACCTCACCCGCGACGATCATCGGGATCGCCATTTCTGAGCGGGTTTCCGGCAGTAATGGGTTCGGCAAGAACATCGGGTTATCGCGCACATCGTTGACGATGATACCTTGTCGTTCCTTGAATGCCCGAACGACTGTCGAGTTCTGCTCAAAGATCATAATGCTATGCTTTCTGTCAAGCATATGCCGTCCCGCATCACCGGAGCCACCCGCCAATACAAGCGCGTCTTCTTCTTCGTTGAGCAGATAAATCTGCGCATGGTAGAGGTCAAAGCGTTCTTTCGTCAAGTCACTCACTGATTGCAGCAAGTCGGACACATTCAAAATAGTCGTTGTTGCTGTACTCACGCTGGCCACTGTCGCGAGTTCGTTCGCGCTACGGGTGCTATCCAACAGTGAGCGACGACTGGCGACCACCGCTGCCAATGAATTGGTCAAGCTGCGGTATAAGGCGCGTTCTTCGTCAGAGAACTTACGCGCTTCTGCCCAAGCAGCGAACACAGTACCCTGCCAACGACCACTGCTATACAGCGGCAGTAAGACTAGCGATTGGATGCCGTCATGCTGCATTTGCTCTTTAAAGAGTTCATCCACACGATCATCGTCTATGACGTTCTCGACAAAGAATGGCACATCCGGTTGATTAATCCAGTGGGCGGTCATCGCAGAATCGCTGAGATTCTGCGTTTGGTTAAGTATTGACGCATGTTCGATGATTTGGCCGCCCATCCACAGCGCGACAGTCTCGGTTGTGTTGGGGTGTCCGGCATCATCCGTTCCAATATAGGAGAGTGTAACCGCGCTCACACCAGACCGTTGTGCATACACCGCAACAGCGGAGAGAATTTCGCCTTCATCGCGGGCTGTAGAGAGCGATGCGTTGATCGCCGCCAACGCTTCCGAGCGCTCACGCGATTTGACTGTTTCTTCAAACAAGCGGCGGTTTTCAATGATAGTGGTAACCTGCGGACCCAACACGCGCAAGAGTTGGAGTTGATCATCAGAGATGCTATGCGGGTGTGACCATTGCAGGTTGACAACACCGAGTAAATTCCCGTCTTTATCAGTCAATGGGACGATACACAACGCCTGGACATTTTGCTGTGCCAAAAGCGCCTGCCCATTCTCGGCAATGTCTGTACTTTTCCTGATGTCATCCACAGTGATGATAACTTCAGGATCTTCGACAATGGCTTGCAGCAAGGATGGTTTTTCCAGCGGAACAATCGTGCCAACATCGGGCAATGTCATGTCTTCATCCAGTATTACACGGCTGACGATTTCTACGGCTTGTGGTTGGTTATCCCCATCATCAATGATGTAACCTAACATCGCAGAGCCTTCATCCACCATGATAGGCTCGACAAACGCCATCAGCAGATCATCAAGTCCACCCGCGTTAATCAACGATTGACTGGTCGTGTACAGGATCGACGCAAGATCTAACGCTTCTTGTGTACGTAGGAAGGAGCGTGCATTTTGCACGGCCACCGCAACCTGCGAGGCCAAGGTCGATTTAATCCGCACATCCTCTTCTGTAAAGCGGTCAACAATGTTGGCCTGCACGTCGAGCACGCCGACGACTTCATCACCGACGATCATCGGCACCGCCATTTCCGAGCGCGTTCTGGGAAGTAAGGGGTTCGGCAAGAAGTTCTCCGAAGCCGTTACATCGTTCACCACTTGACCAGTCCGTTCACGCGCAGCGCGAGCAACAATACTTTGTGGCGATGACAGGGCGATTGACCGTTTTTCCTTCACCATCACCTCACCAGCGCGGCCAGCACCACCAGCCAGCACCAATCGGGTGTTGGTATCATCCATCAGATAGATGTGAGCGTGATAGAGGCTAAAGCGTTCCTTCACCAAGTTCGACACGTCCGTTAGTAGGGTGTCCAAGTCAAGGTTGGTCGTCGCCTCAGCACTCACGGTTGCCACTGTCTCAAGCTCCAACGCACGTTTTTCAACGAGAGCTTGTTGTTGCTTGCGCTCTGAAATGTCGGTCATAATCGAGGCGATGTTAACGGGTTTACCCTCATCATCACGCACAATGAATAACGTTTGATCGACCGGGATCAGTTCACCATTACGCGACAACAGATAGTTTTCACTCTGCCAAATATCCTTCTGCATAATGGTCGAAACACCTGTTTCCAACACACGCTTAGCATCTTCTTCGCGGTGATAGGCGGAGATATGCGTGCCGACCGCTTCTTCTGGTGACTCAAAGCCCATCATACGCAGACCACCAGGATTGAGATATTCCACAACGCCATCCATTGATGTGAGCGCGATGAAGTCCTGCGATGTTTCGATGATTGTGCTTTGCTGGCGGACTTGCTCAAGCGCGGCTTCCATGCGTTCATAAGCACGCGCGTTCTGCACCGCAACCGCGATCTGCGCTGCGAGTGTCGTCTGGATGCGCACATCCTCATCCGTGAAGCGATCTGTAATATCGCCCTGCACGTCGAGCACACCCACCACATTACCACCAACAATCAGCGGTACTGCCATTTCCGATTTCGTTGAAGGCAGCAAAGGATGGGGCAGGAAGTTAGGGTCTTCGGTTACATCGTTCACAACCTGACCAGCACGCTTGCGGGCAGCAGTAGCAACAATACTTTGTTCTGCTGAGAGTGGGATAGTGCGGTGTTCTGACACCATGACACGCCCGACTTCACCCGCACCGCCGGAGAGAACCAGTGTTTCCAGGTCTTCATTAAGCAGGTAAATGTGTGTGTGATACAGGTTAAAGCGTTCTTTCACCAAGTTCGACACATCAACCAGGAGTTTATCGAGGTTCAATGTCGTCGTCGCCTCAGCACTCACTTCGGCCACAGTCGCTAGTTCGATCGCACGTTTTTCCGTCAGCTCGAATGAGCGCGCATTTTGTACCGCCACGGCAACCTGCGAGGCTAATGTCGTCTGGATGCGAACATCTTCATCTGTAAAGCGATCATATTTGTTGGCCTGCACATCGAGCACGCCGACAACTTCATCACCAACGATCATTGGCAGTGCCATTTCTGAGCGAGTTTCCGGCAGTAATGGATTAGGCAAGAAGTTAGCTGCACTGGTCACATCGTTTACCACGATACCGCGACGTTCGCGAGCGGCTCTCGCAACAATACTCTGTTTGGTATCAACTGAAATTTGCCGGTTCTCAGCGACCATAGTGATACCAGCTTCGCCAGCACCACCAGTGAGCACCAATTGGGTGTTCGTGACATTCATGATATAGATGTGAGCGTGATAGAGGTTAAAGCGATCCTTCACCAGGTTCGACACATCAAACAGCAAACTGGTGAGGTCTAAGGTTGAGGTGGCCTGCGCACTCACTTCAGCCACTGTTTGTAGCTCAAGCGCACGTTTTTCAGTCAGCTCGAACGACCGCGCATTGTTGATCGCCACTGCGATCTGCGAGGCCAATGTCATCTGAATTTGGATGTCATCATCGCTAAAGCCATTAAAGCGATCCGAGTGTGCTTCCAGCACACCCACAACTTCTTCACCAATCATCAACGGCACCGCAATCTGCGATTTCGTCTCTGGCAAGAAGGGGTTAATTTCTAGGTTGAATTCTGGGTCAACTTGATTATCAATGACACCGCGCTTCATGCTTGCTGCTTGCGTCACTGGGTTTTCATCGTGATGAATATTCACAGTAAAGTTTGTGCCCATGTGTTGGCAGGGTGCTTTACCGGTACCCGTTACCAGCAAGAGTGTCTCGCCATCATCTTGCATCAGATAGAGATGCAGGTGATAGAGATCGAACCCTTCTGCGGTGAGTTCAGCAACATCAAGGAGTAGCGTGTTCAATTCCAGGTTAGAGGCAATGTTAGAACTCACCTCAGCCACGGTCGTTAGCTCGCTCGCACGCTTTTGCGTCAGCTCGAACGACCGTGCATTTTGCACCGCTACCGCAACCTGTCCGGCTAGTGTCGTCTGGATGCGCACATCCTCATCCGTAAAGCGGTTGGTGATATCCGCCTGAACGTCAAGCACACCGACGACCTCTTCACCAACGATCATTGGCACTGCCATTTCCGCCTTCGTATCAGGGAGTAGGGGGTGGGGCAAGAAGTCCGAGTCTGCGGTCACATCGTTTACCACAACGCCGACGTGTTCGCGTGCGGCACGCGCAACCAAACTTTGTGGTGAGTCCAGCGGGATGATGCGGTGTTCAGCGACCATCTCGCGGCCAGCTTCGCCCGCACCACCGGAGAGGACCAGAGTGTCGTGTTCTTCGTTCATCAAGTAGATGTGTGCATGGTATAGCTCAAAACGACGTTTCACCAAGTTAGACACATCGAACAGGAGTTTGGTTAGGTCGAGTGTGGTTGTCGCTTCCGCGCTCACCTCAGCCACTGTCTCAAGCTCAATTGCGCGTTTGCGTGTGTCTGCAAGCAAGTTCACGTTGTCGAACGTCACTGCGAGTTGGTCAGCCATCGCCTGGAACAAGCGCACGGTTTCCGGCGCGAAGGCGTTCACAATACTGTGCTGGATGTCCAACACGCCAATGATGCCTTCCTGCGACCGGAGCGGCACCGCAACCTCAGACCGGGTATCCGGGAGTAATTTATTCGGCAGGAAGTTCGGGTCGCTTTGTGTATCCTGCACAACAACTGCCTCATTCGTGTTAATCGCCTTTGCAACGAGTGAGGTGCCATCCAGTGGCAGCTTATGGCCGCTGCTCAACAGACGACGACCGACGTAACCAGTGCCTTCACTCAACACGGCGAATTTACGGTCACGGTCAATCATATACACTTGCGTATAGTAGAAGTTAAAGCGGTCACGAATGAGATTAGCCGTCAAGCTCAAGAGGTCTTCTTGATTACGTACCTGGTTAGCGGCACCTGCAATTTCTGCGGAGGCTTCAAGGTCGTTCGTCCGCGCCTTGATGCGATCTTCCATTGAGTTAAAGAGTTCAAACAACTGCGAAGCCATCATATTAAACGATTTGTTCAAGTCGCCGATTTCATCACCACGATCAGAGATACGGCTATCCGTCACCACAGTTTCAAGCTCGCCGCTTGCCATACGTTTAGCTCGGTCGCTCAATTGGCGGATAGGGCTGGTAATTTGCTGTGAAATCAAGAACAGCGAAACACCCAAGAAGGTCAGCAAGCCAAAGACGGAGATAAATCCAAGCGTCGTTACACGATTAACCTGGCTAAACAGCACCGCCTCATCAGCTGCCGAGATCAGGAACCATGCATAGCTTGCTTCTGCGGCATCCGGCGCAACCTGTAAATACTGCATCAAGAAGCCGCTTTCAGACTCGTAGAAGTCAAGCTCCTCTGTACTGCGTAAGCCTAAGATGGCTTGTGCGCCGTCATCGCTGAAGAACGTATCATCCGTTATTGTGGCACCAGCCACACCGGTGATCGCATCAATGCCGTCTTCAAAGCCAAATTCTAGCTCAGGGCTGGCAGTGTTAAGCAGGAAGTAGCCATCATCATTAATCAAGAAAAGCTCGGAAGATTCCAAGCGGGGATGCAGCGTACTTGTCAAAGCCCGGCCAAATACATTGATGACAACGGCACCTGTAAATGTTCCTTCGTGATAAACAGGCATCCCATAACGAATGATAGGGACAACCGAGCCATCCTCTAATTGCTCAATAGCGGATGGGCTACCTTCACGATTGAGGTTGAGCGGTGAAACATAAATTTCGCTGGGGCCTAAACGAGCCGTGCGGGAGAAGTAATCGCGTGTTGCTTTATTCTGCAATTCACTTTCTGCAATTGGGAAGGCGCTGCTTTCAGCGTCAAAAGCATGGTCAACGCGCACAAGCTCCAAACCGTTCGCATCCAAAAAGCGGATCTGGTCATAGAGCGGCACATCGACACCTTCTACAATACCGCCATCATCGTCACTCACAAACGCATTAGTAGAGATGGAGATGAAGTCCGTCTGTAGCGCAGCACGGGCAGCAGCAATTTGTTCAGCATTATCCGTAGCAATCGCTTCTGATAAACGCTGCAAATTGTCCGATTCGACAATCGTCCGTAAGTCACGCTCAGGGATATCTAGCACAGCATTTAAATCGTCCCGCAGATTGATGATGTGTTCTTCCTCAACGTCAATCAAGCTGGCGCGTAAGTCTTCCGTCCATCCATTGACGATGATAAACACCACAATACTGATAGGTATAATGACGATAGGCAAAATGTAGATCAGTAATTTTTGCCATAAGTTGAGTTGTTTGAGCCATCCAGTCATAAGTCAGACCTCTTGGTCTATAAAAATTTTGTTATCAATCTCATTGTAATCTCATATTTACAAATTGTGTCAAGCAGTTTTCTTAATTCTTTTCTTGTCAAGCGATTTTCTAAGCAAAATCAGATTAAAGCAAAACTTTTCTATTTGTGAAATTATTCACAAGCAATTATAAATCGTCTGACATATTCTTGTTGGATGAATCAGATTGAGATAATAAACGCCAGGTGGTCATGTCCTGGCAATAATCACAAAAGTCGGGGCGCTCTGTCCCAAACCGTGTTTGACCACAGTTCGGACAAATCCATAGTTTGAGTTCATCCTTGTCCACAATAGCTCACCTTACATATAACAGGGACAATATACCTCTACTTTCCGCTAAATGAGAATTACGGCTGGTAGAAATTGGGCAGGCATGGCATCTGTTGGTTTTTCTTGAATGAATCAATAGGTGGTGCAACATGCCTACGCTCGAT
>DAOTTT010000068.1:0-8092 GCA_034437635.1 Anaerolineae bacterium
AACATTAAGCAGGTGCAGGTTTTCCAGGCTGGGCAATATCTGGGTGATCTGTCGCATGGGCAATCTCGCCCAGATGTTGCTGCACATTTAGGTATAGCCGCCGCAGAAAAAAGTGGTTTTTCCGGTAGCGTGCTATTGCAGAATGCGCAACCGCTCACTGTAAAAATCACATCTTCGGATGGTCGCATTCGTCAGATTACACGCCAATTAAAGCAACAGTCAAGCACACAGTCTGTGCACTTGCAGCAGCCTACAGCGAATATGACATATACACAGGGCACTCTTTTGTCTGTCGTTGGGGATGTCTCTGCAAAGCCTGAGAGGTTGCGATTATTTATCGATCATGTGTTATTTAAAGAATGGGACCCAGAGACAGCGTCATTTCATATGCATGTACCGCTTGTGGATCTCTTGCCGGGCGATCATCATATACTCGTGGAAGCACATATGCCTGATGGTAGTCAGGCGGCGGTTGTCCAACAATTTAAAGTGCAATCCAGCAAAATCAAGATGCAGGTCGAAACACTCCGTGATGTTAGTGAGCAGCAAGTTTTCGTGCAGGGTTGGGCGTTCTCATATGCTGCCAAAATAGAGTACATTACAGCGTATATTGTCGGCCAAAGCACTGCGCACACGCTCAAACAGCATTTGCCACGCCTGGACATCTCGCGCCAATACGGTCATCCACGCGCATTAATGTGCGGCTTTGAAGGCATGGTTGATGTTGCTGATCTGATAAATTATACCTTGATAGTGCGGGTACAAGATAAGGCAGGCTTTACCCTGGAGCAGACGCGCTATGTTGGTGAGGAAGCATCCAAATCCCAAACAGCAAAGCCGGAATTTATGCTTTCGATTGATATGCCACAAGATAATACAGCATGGGTTGTCGGGCAGCAATTATCGCTCGATGGGTGGGCATTGAGCGATGCCGCGCCTATTGCACAGATCACGATATTGCTTGATGATAAGGTGGTTGGCAAGGCAGATTGGGGTGTTGTGCGGGAAGATGTCGCAGATTATTTAGGTGATCCACAAAAGTCATTTTGTGGTTTTCATGGTGATATTGATACCAATAACTGGCAACCCGGTGAGCATATGCTCCAAGTGAGAGCGGTTGATATGCAGGGTAATATGATGACAAAAAGCATCATCATTTTACTGCATGAGCGTATGGCTTTAGATATAGAGCATGTTATCTGGCAAGATGAGCAACTTAAAGTTGCCGGGCAAGTGACATCTGTGACGCAAGTTGACGATCTCATGGCTCACTTCTTTGTCGATGGCGATTTGATCGGCCAAAAAACACCGTCAATAGATGATGATATTATCAAATTTGACTATGCCGGCCAACTTGCGCCACCAGCGCAATCTTTGCGCGTTGAAATTCGCCATGCGGATAGTGTGCTTGTCCACCAAGTTTATGCGCTTCGGCATATCGGCCAACAAGCACCAAATGCATTATCAAACCGATGGTATCTACTGGCACAGTGTGCAGAACACACACAGGGTACGTTAAATGTGCTCAACTGGACAGAAAATGATTATCGTGATCCGATGCATACAGTGTTTACATTGCCCCCATACATTGGCGAGCAATTACCATACTGGAAAGATAGTATCTCTGTCGTCGTCATTGATGATGAGTCGCGCATGGATGAGGCGTTTCGGGTCGCAGAAATCGCCGTCATTCATGGTGAAGAAATCATCTGGAAGGTATCGTCATCTTCCGCACAGACATATACGGTTTCGATCATTATCCCAGTTTATGGAGAATTACATTATACAAAAGCCTGCCTAGAGCAACTCCAAGCGACATTGCCTGATGATCTAACCTATGAGGTTATCGTTGTGGATGATGCCTCTACAGATAAAACACCGGATTATCTAGCAACATTATCAGAACAATGGGCACAGTTAAACGTCCTGACAAATGAGGGTAATCTCGGTTTTATCGGCAGTTGTAACAGAGCAGCGACAGCGGCACAATATGATTATTTGGTCTTTTTAAATAACGATACGTCGCCGCATGTTGGCTGGTTGGCCGCTTTGATGCAGACGTTTGAAGCCTATGATAACGTTGGGGCAGTCGGCGGCAAACTCATTTACCCGGATGGCACGTTACAAGAGGCCGGGTGTGTTGTGTTTGATAACGGCAATGCTTGGAATATTGGGCGTGGAGACTCTCATATCAATCATCCATTGTATCAGCATGTACGACCAGTTGATTATTGTTCTGGGGCATTGTTGGCTACCCCCCGTGCATTTTTCCAACAACTAGGCGGTTTCGATACGCTATACAAACCTGCATATTATGAAGATACCGATTACTGCTTTAAAGTGCGTCAAGCTGGATACAGTGTTTATTATCAGCCGGATAGCGTCGTCACCCACTTTGAAGGGCGTACCTCAAACCAGCATGGTGTTAAAGTATATCAGCGTGTAAACCATCAAAAATTCATCGACAAGTGGGATTTACAGCAGCAACACACATTACCTGCTGATGCGCCGACACGCCAAAATTTGTTTAAAGTGATTTTGCCCCCAGGTAAAAAGCATGTTTTGATCGCGTCGCCTTTGATGCCAGAATTTGATCGCGAAGGCGGATCACGCCGTATTTATCATTTTATTTTAATGATGCAACGTGCAGGCTGGGTTGTGACCTTTTTAGCGCGTGATATGGCTAAAGACAGACGCTATATACGGGTTTTGCAGCAGATGGGCGTGATGGTTTACATACAATCACCTGATGCAGAAGCGGCTTATGTGCCTGACATTGCACATCTGCTCGAAAATGCAAATTTTGACTTAGCGATTATAGCTTTCTGGTATTATGCACAACCTTTAATCAACTTTATTCGGGCACACTCACCGCATACAAAAATCATTGTTGAGTCGATTGACCTGCACTTTCTGCGTTATGCGCGAGAAACGTTTTACACGACTACAGACAACTTCCTCGATGTGAAATACGGCGATCAAATGCGGCGCGAGATAAATTGCTATGCAGACGCTGATGCCGTGCTGACCGTCTCCCAGAAAGAAGCTGACTTAATCAACGATCTTCTAGCGCAACCACAACATGCTTTTTCTGTTGTAGATATGAAGAAGCCGTTGTCGGCGCAACACCCGTTTGAAGATCGACAAGGTATGGTTTTCATTGGGAACTTTAAGCATCCACCTAACCGCGATGCGGTTCTACATCTTTTGGATGACATTGTACCGCTTTTACCTGAAGCTGTTTTACAAGAGAATCCAATCTATATCATCGGGAATGCGCTTGATGAAGCACTGTATGCGCTTATTGCTGATATACCACATGTGCACGCCATCGGATGGGTGCCAGTGCTCCAGACATACTTGAGCCGTACCCGCATCACGCTTGCGCCTATGCGGTATGGCGCTGGCACCAAGCGTAAGGTCATTGACGCATTGATGGCCGGTACACCGACTATAGGCACGACTATCGCTGCGGAAGGGTTTAACGTTGAACATGGGGTACACATGCTCATCTGTGATAACCCTGAAGCGTTTGCACAGGCTGTCATTCAGCTATTAGATGACAGAGCGTTATGGGAAAAATTGTCGATTAACGGACGGCAGCATATGTTACAAACTCATGATGCTGATGAAGCGTTTGAACGATTGATGGCTGTTATTGACTATGTAAATGATAAGGACAAGCATGATGACTGAGGCTTATCTCCAAGCGCTAGAAGATGAGCTTTTAGCTTGTCAGCATCAGTATATGCGGTTATCTGAAGATTACGCCACACTACAAAAACACGAGCAAGAACAGCAGACGATTATCATGACACTCAAGAAGCAATTGGCGCTCTACGAAGCCCATTTAGAGCATGTTGCAGCTTATGTGCAACGGTTAGAAGATGAGAAATAACATGACAGAAAATCGATTCTCGTTTGACCAGCCAATTGAGGGCTTTGGCTGGTCAACGCCGGAAACGTTGAAATCTGGCAAAGTGTTGCGTCATGTCAATGACAGCAAATTATCTTATGTCACCTTACCGTTGAATACGACCAATGACATCAAAATAATTATCAGTGTTCCTCATTTGATTGACCTTGATTTGTTGGGGAATTTGCAAATTAGCGTCAACGGCGCGCCCATTGCGCATCATCAAGATACGGTCGCTGATGAAATCCATCTTATGTTAGATATTCCTGCGACTATACATAACGCAGTGGATACCCTGCGTGTGAGCTTTTTGACGCACAAAGTCGGTTTTGCTGTGCATTGGATGACAATCACGGCCAAGAGGCAAGCAACACGGTCAATACAGATTGATCCGTATGTTAAATCAACGCCCAAAACGGAGCTTGTTTACTCACAACCGGTTTTTATCGTGGGGTGTCCGCGTTCGGGTACCAGCGCCTTAGCATGGTCTGTTGCCAGTCACGAGGACTTCTGGACTTCTGCGGAGTCTGACTTTATGCATCTGCTGTTTGGCCCGGCTAACCGTCTCAAAAATATCTACAACGAGATGGCAAAGCCGCCAGCAGAACGCCAGCGCTGGTTGATCGAAAATGATGTAAACCTTCAGGAGTTTATGCGCTATGTCGGTTGGGGCGTTGATCAGCTTTTCCTCAGTCGGTCTGGTGGTAAACGCTGGGTAGACCAAAGTCCGGCATATACGCTCATCGCTAAAGATTTATGTGATCTGTTCCCAAATGCGAAATTTCTCCATGCTTTACGGGATGGTCGCCGCGTCGTCCATTCGATGATTAACAGCGGGTTTCCGGCACCTTGGGCGACAGACTTCAAAAAAGCGTGCGAGACATGGACAACTTACGTGAACTTGAGCTTAGAACTGCAAGATTTGTATCCAGATCGCGTTCATGTCGTCCGTAACGAACGCTTAATCAGTGATCCTGAAGACGAGACCCGCGCTTATCTTGCGTTTTTGGATGCGCTGTATTCTGATGAACCGGCGAATTTTTTGCGCTCAAACTGGATCAACTCCAGCTTTGGGAAAAAACCCTCTCAACCATCTACTGCGCCCTGGGAACAGTGGTCGCCAGAACAGCACGCCACGTTTGATCGCATCGCAGGGTATCTAATGCGCGATTTGGGTTATGTAATGGCTTGAAGAAGCGACTCAATGTATCTACCAACGGCCTCTTGGCTGTGATGGGTGCGCATATACGCTGCGGCACGTTGTCCGACCAGTGCCGCGTCTTGTGGATTGTCATAGACCTGGCGTAGATATGCCGCCGCCGCTTCTATATCGGGGTCTGCCCAATGATTGCCTGCTTTGTAAATAGCGTAGTCTCGTTCAAGCTCTATGAGTGTGTAGGGGACAATATAACTGTTGTTTTGGTTCATGAAGTCCAAATTGCCGGAATATCCTGTTGCTATGACTGGCTTACCGAGTGTCATTGCTTCAGCTAGCGTCAGCCCATAACCTTCGCTACGGTGTAACGACAAATAGACATCACATTGAGCGTATAGAGCATTAACTTCGCGTCGTGACAAATAAGTATCGATCAAAATGCCATTGACTAACGCTAAAGCCTGCTTGAGTTGATGCGCTTCTTTAGGATGACGATGTAAATTATTTGCTTTGATGACCAATTTTGCATTATCTGCGTCAGTAAAGGCTTTACGAAAAGCCGCTACAATAGCCAGGGGATTTTTACGCTCGAAGACACTCAAGGCATCGAATGCAAAATAAACGATAAATGCATCCTCTGGTAAATTGAGTTTGTCACGAGTCAACGTAGGATCAGCTTGAATATTGATGGTGTTAGGGATCGTATGAACGGGTAGTGTAGTGATGGCCTTTACACCATCGCTGATGAATGTACTTGGTGTCCAAATTTCGTCGTAGACTGCGCAACGCGCCGCCCATTCCTGCGGAAATTCAGCCAATTCCCAAGACCACAATGCGATGTTGTAATGGCTTTGGTAGGCGTGTTGGGGGATATGCTCTTGCACAGCATAGGTCATATCCGCGTTGACATGAAAAACATTGATTGGGTATGGTGTGCCCTGTGGATAGCTGGCAACGGTAAAATCTTCTTTACGTGCCATATCTGTTATGATGGGTTGAACAGATATCGGGATGCCTTGGGCTACCAAGGCTTGCAGCATATTACGTAATTGCTGGCCGATGCCTGTTTCGGAATATGCGTAACCAATTAAATTCACACCGGGTTTGTCATCGACTGCGTGAGCCTTTTGGACAGGGGTGTAGTCTTCGCCGAGTGCAGCTTTAATTGGCGCAGTATAACCCTCGTGGAATAGAGCATCATCTTCTTCAGTGTTGATGAACCAGTTTGCGAACTTGCGCTCATCTAGCCCAGGGACATCGGGAAAAATGAGCTTTAGGTCAGGACGCATAGCATAGAGTTGCAGTGCATAGCGGGATAAGGTCGCTGTTACTGGCGTTGTAATCCAACTAAAGAAGGAATCATCAAAGGGCGTGGGCCATGTTTCGCCATTGAGATCGTATTTTCGTAACAACTGATGTGCAATTATGCTGATGGGTATCCCGTTTTCGAAGTAACCATAGGCATACGGCCAATCTTTGCTCGCCTCATGCCCATTAGCATATAAGCGCTTCGCGTAATCCTCAAAACAAGCGATTGTCGCCTGGCTTAAGTCCGAGAGAATGAAGCGATTTTGATGCTTGGAAACAATCTCAGGATTTGTAGCCGAAAATCCACTGAAATGGAAAAATATCAATGGTGTGCCATTAATCGCGTATGCGTTATGTGCATCATAAGTCAGCATCCGCTCCTTGATGTTCCAATAGGCTACATTATAGCCCGCATCACGCAGAATATAGGCGCTTTCGCTCAATGCTGGGGCGAAATCCATCCAACGCTGATCGACAAAAAGATGTTGGTCTGGATTGACGACGCAGTGATGATAGAGACGATGTTGCCACCAGTGCAGTAGACCACGCCAATTGTCCAATCGACTAAATGCCACAAAGCCCAAATTATAGATACCTGAGCGCAGAATATCGTATTCTGTCGGCACAAATGTATCGTCAATGGGCTTGGTGACGTGCGGTGTGAGGACAAGATTATGTGCGTCAAGTATAGCGAGTAGATCATCTAATGGGTGATAGACGACAATGTCCGGGTCAAAGTAAATGACTTTTTCCGCTTGATAGCGATTAAAAAGAACTTCGAGTAGATAGGGCTTAACAGCAGTGTTTAACTCTAAAATCGAGTATTTCATGGCGAAGTGCTGCCACAATGGAATATTTAATTCTTCGGCCAATAGTGTCTCGAATATTTCCTGCTGAGGGTCGTAGTAACCGTCAATTGTATCAACCAATAAAACGACAAGATGTATGTTGTGATGATGAGAACGGATCGATTCCATCAATGTTCTGGCAAAGGCCAGATAATTTTTAGAGATGATCGTGCAGATGACCACAGGCTGTTGAGTCTCGGCCTGTATGGTTGGCTTGTCCCATACAGGCACATTAAGTATAACGTTATCTTGCATGTCATTAGTAGCTTGTTCTGGTAAATCTTGAGGTTGTGTTTGCTGGGCACGCAACCCTAATAATTGACGTGCTTGCTGATACAGCTTGTAACGCCTTGAATCTTCTGGTAACAGGCGACGACGCAAGCCCCATATCGGTCTTGCAATGGCACGATAGATAAATGATTGCTGCATTGTAAGGACATCATGTTGTAATCGTTGAAGTTCAGATCGCGTTGAGGCAAGTTTTTCTGCTAGCAGATCACGCTCTTCGCGTAACCTGTCGTGCGCATCTCTCATATGTACTCCATCCTAAGTTACTATTCTGCTATAAGGAGTATCAGGGCAAAGTAAAAAATTTGCGAATACTAACTTAGCAGGTAAATACTCAGGTATGCTCTGATTTATATGCTGCCCCGGTTCAAAACCGGGGGCTAGCACAGTGCAAAGCCCGTGAACGGGCTGTATAAAATGATATTTCGCGCTGACTAGTACAGCCGGGCTGAAATAGTACATCAGCTAGTGGGTCAATTGGCAGTCAAATCGGGATAACCAAGTGAGGAACTACGACCTAAACTCGCTGCAAAAGGCATTTCTCGCCTCAAAACTTTATCCCTATGTCAATGACAA
>DAOTTT010000069.1:0-2651 GCA_034437635.1 Anaerolineae bacterium
TCGCGCCGGAATTTGCCGATGGTGCGTCGGATTGGCTTGCTGAGAACTTCCCGGAAGGCGGCACGAACATCGACGCGGCGCTGACTACCGCGCTTGAAATGGCTGACCCCCAACGCCAAACGACCGTCTTATTCCTGACGGACGGCCTAGCCACCGAAGGCGAAATCGAGATGAATGCCATCCTGGATAATCTGGATGCTGTCGCCAACGACAACACGCGCATTTTTACCTTTGGCGTAGGCGATGACGTGGACACCTTCCTGCTGGATAACATCGTAGAGACTTTTAGCGGCACGGGGTCTTATGTGCGCCCCAATGAGCGTATTAACGAGGAAGTCGCCAGTTTATACAACAAGATTAGCGCCCCGGTCTTGTCAAATGCGTCGTTGGACTTTGGCGGTGCGTTCGTGGAATTGCTCTATCCAAATGACTTGGGCGACCTCTTCGCTGGGGAACAGGTGACATTGGTTGGTCGTTACCGTGAATCCATTGATGATTTTACGTTGACACTGGAGGGTACGATCAACGGTGAGCCGCAAATCTACACCTATGATGATCTCTCGCTGCGTGACTTGGCCGGTGGTGAGGCGTTCATTGCGCGGCTGTGGGCGACCCGCCGCATCGGTGACTTGCTGAATACCATCCGCTTGAACGGCGAGAGTCAAGAATTGGTGGACTCTGTGGTCAGCTTGAGCGTGCGCTATGGCATCATTACGCCCTATACCAGTTTCTTAATCGAAGAAGACGACATCCTGACGCAGACTGGGCGTGACCGCGCCGAAGAAGCCTTCGCTGCTGAGGCCGAAGAACTCGCGGACGTTTCCACCGGGGCGGGTGCAGTAGATGCCGCCGACGACATCGCCGGGATGCGGTCCAGCAATGCGCCCGCTGCGGCTTCCCCGATGGCGACACAGGCCGCACAAGCTGGCGGCGGCTTCGCTGGCGAAAGTAGTGAGGCAGACATGGCCGAGGGCGAACCAATGGAACAAAGCCAGCAAAACGCGCTGACCATCGTCAACGATAAGACCTTTATCTTGCTCAATGGCACTTGGACGGATACCGCCTATGAACCAGACAATATGGAAACGGTCGAAATTGTCTTCCTCAGCGATGCGTACTTCGATCTGCTGGATACTCTGCCGGCATTGGGCGACTATCTGGCATTGGGTGACAGCGTGATCGTAGTCTATGAGGGCACCGTCTACGAGATCGTAGCAGAGGCATAAACTTCTAACGCAATGATGGTAGAATAAACGGCACTTCTGTTTAGGGCATGGAGTGCCGTTATGTATATCCTCGGAATTGAAACCAGTTGTGACGAAACCGCCGCCGCCGTCATCGCGGACGGTAAAACGATGGTGAGTAACATTGTCGCCTCGCAGATTGACCTGCACGCTGAATATGGTGGGGTCTTCCCGGAGTTGGCCTCGCGTGCGCACGCGGAGTCTATCGGCGCAGTGGTAGAGCAGGCCATTGACGATGCCGGAGTCACAATGGAACAGATCGACGCGGTGGCCGTGACGCAAGGCCCCGGCTTGGTTGGTTCGTTGCTGGTGGGCATCAACTACGCCAAAGGGTTGGCGTTGGCGACGGGTAAGCCTTTGGTCGGTGTTAATCACCTTGAAGGCCATGTTTATTCACTGTGGTTAACGCAACCCTTTAGCGAGCCACAGTTCCCCGTTTTGGTGTTGATCGTCAGCGGTGGGCATACGGAATTGCTGCTGATGACCGATCATGGTCAATATGAACGCCTGGGCGGCACGATTGACGATGCCGCCGGAGAAGCCTTTGATAAAGTCGGGCGCTTGCTGGATCTCCCGTATCCTGGCGGCCCTAACATTGAGCGTACCGGGCAGGTGGGCAATGCTGCTGCGTTTAACTTCCCTAGGGCGCTGCGCGATGCCAGTTATGACTTTAGCTTTTCTGGCTTGAAGACGGCGGTTATGCGCGAGGTCACGGTGCAGCAGAGCGCCGCCGCCCGTAAGCAACGCGGTGCGGAAAAGAAAGCCCAACTCCGCGCCGATGTCTCTGTTAATGATGTTGCGGCGAGCTTTCAAGAAGCGATAGTCGATGTGCTGGTAGAGAAGACCGCCCGCGCTGCTAAAGCCTATGGCGTGAAGGAAATTTTTATGGCCGGTGGTGTGAGCGCCAACCAACGCTTGCGCCAGATGATGCGTAAATCCACACAACTCCCGGTACGCTATCCGCCGCTTAACTTGTGTACGGATAACGCCGCGATGATCGCTGCTGCCGCGTATTATCGTTACGGCGATGCCATCCAAGCGGGGACATTGCCAAGCGCCTTAGATATGGATGTCCATGTGATGTGGCCGCTTACGAGCATGGCATATTAAGCGATGAATCAGCCTGTCGTCCACGCGCTGGAAAAGACCGGGCATGTGGTCAAATCGCGCCCATACCCGATTCTCTTATCCCATCGCCTGTATCCGTTGCTTGTCGATATTCAAGCGACGAATGCAGAAGGCCATATTCGCGTCGTTGAAGCGAAATATGGTACAGCTGTGACATACTCCCCACGCCTAAAGGCGGAGGCTTCTGCCGTCAACAGCGATGCCTGACGAGTCAGGACTTACGTCGCCTCTTGCAGTATGCGCCGATGCCCCGGCGCATTGAGCGTTTCAAAAACCAGC
>DAOTTT010000070.1:0-4197 GCA_034437635.1 Anaerolineae bacterium
GCTGGTTTTTGAAACGCTCAATGCGCCGGGGCATCGGCGCATACTGCAAGAGGCGACGTAAGTCCTGACTCGTCAGGCATCGCTGTTGACGGCAGAAGCCTCCGCCTTTAGACGTGGGGAGTATGTCACGGGCGTACATCCGGCGTGATGCCCCCCTTAACGACAATTTCCGGCGGGCGGTCATCCGTCCAAAAGCGGACAATCCCCCGGTCGCCATTCATCCAGAGTACATCCACCAGAAAAGATTCGTCCACTGTTTCCCACAAGATGCTAATCGGCGCATTGATGTTGCCATCGGGCAATGTCATGAACGTTGAGCCGCCGTTTTCATCCCGCAGCAAACGCCAACGCGATTCAAACAAGCCCCAATAGAATTGGGTGCGGCCATTGGTCGTCATGAGGATTTCTTGCTCTTGCTGCAAACGGCGGAGATACGGTTGGGCGATATCTATAGTCAACGTGCGGAATGTAGAGCCATCCGCCGCAATCTGTACGACGCGGCTGGCGGTGCGGCTGGTCTGTGGGTTGGTCGCGATCACATAGCGACTATCCGGCGACCAGCGTAAGCGTGTATAGCCGATGATCGCTTCGGCTTGGTCGCGTTCCGGTGGGGTGAGTGCGACCGTCCGCCGATCGTAAAAATGCCATACATACACGCGGTAAATACCATCGACTTGATCGGACAGATACGCGATCTGTGTGCCATCCGGCGACCAACGCGGCAAAATCTGATGGCTGTCTTGGTTGGTCAAACGCACCTGCGCCCCATGCCCCAAGTCGTGCAAAATGAGGTTGCGCTCTTGTGGGAAATCCCCGACATAGACGATCACGGTTGCATTGCGTAACGTGCCCAACCAGACGCTCACCCCGGCGCATAGTGTCATGAACAGGGCGATCACCGCGCCCCATGCCAGCAAGCGACGGCTAAACCATGTCACGGTTTCCACACCGCGCCCCAGTCGTTATAGGTGTTATAGGTCAAGCGGTCAACATCCCCCATGCGTAGTTTCACACGGTGGATTTCCGTCTGTAAAAATCGTGTGTTGACGTATAAAAGCGCCTCGCCATCCGGCGACCACGCCGGGGACGTGTCAAAACTGGTGTTAACGGTCACCTGCTGCACGGAACCGCCGATGCGATCCATCACGAAAATTTCGCTATCGCCATCTCGATTGGAGATAAACGCGATCTGTGTGCCATCCGGCGACCAGCGCGGATTGTAATCCGACCCTGGATGACGCGAGAGGTTTAACACTGCGCCGCTCGTCACGTTAACCGTATAAATTTCGCGGTTACCGTCCCGTTGGGATACAAAGATAAGGTGTGTGCCCTGGGGCGACCACATCAGCGTATCGTCTTCGATCTCCATGTTTTGGGTGAGTGCGGTTAAGCCCGCGCCGTTGGCGTTGATGAGGGCAATATCGGCGGCAGTGCCGCTTAAAAAAGCGATCCGTTCGCCATCCGGCGACCACGCCGGGCGGCGGTCGTCTTGACTACGGACGACGAGACCACGCGGGTCTTGTAATTGCACTAAACGATGCTGATTATCCACATCCAGCCGTGTGATGTAGATGTCTCGGTCTGCGCCGTTGCGCTTTGTGAAAGCGATTGAACGGCCATCCGGTGACCAGGCCGCGTCCGTTTCGTCGATGCCTTCCGCGTTGAGAAAGCGCATTTGATCGGTACGCGCATGATAAATAACGATGGTTGTGCGGCCAAAGATGCCGGACGTAAACGCCATTTGTTGACCATCCGGCGACCATGTTGGTAGGCGGTTGCGCACCGGGGCGCTCATGTAAGGCCGGGTCAAGTTGATCGACAAGCGGCGGTCAATATCCATCAGGTAAATGTCCCAGAGGTCGGGTTGTGTGCCGCCGACATAGGTGATCTGTGTGCCGGGCGGTACGAAGCGCCCGGCCTCTACGGTGAAGATAAGGAGCATTGTTACAGCGATGAGCAGGCGCAAACCACCCCGCACGATCAATCGTGTCATGTTTAGCCCGGCGCGATCAGCCAACCACCCTGGGTGCTATCCCCGGTGATGACGAAGATTTCTCCGCGTGAGGGCAAGAAGATCATCTGCCCCTGGGCGAAGCTCAACACGCTGGCGGTGTCGCCTTGTTCGCCATTGATGCCCCAGCCTAGTCCATCGCGGACTTCGGGGTTATCCCGCCAAACTTTGCCAAAGCCGCGCACTGGCTCAAGGCGATCGGGGGGCGGCGGTTCACCACTGCTGGCCGCGTCGGTGGCGGGGTTCCATGTGTCGGGGTAACGGCGATAAAAGCCATCCTCAAAAAGGGCGTAAATAGTCGGTGTGGGTTGGCTCACCCACAGCATCCAGCCACGCTCAAAGCCTTGGATAGCCACGCTTAGCTGGGTGGGTGTGGGCGGCGCACCGACCGGGCAACCCATCTGCCCAAGGAGTGTTGGGTTATTCGAGAGCGCCAGGCCAAAGTTGCCATCCGGCAGAAATTGGCAGTTGGTATCCAGTGTCGGCACGATAGACGCGCTGGTTGCGGTGATGATGGGCGGCAGCGGTTGGCCTGCGGCTTGTGTGCCACCGGGTACAACGGGCGCAGCTGGCACGATGTAGGTTGGCGGCAGCACCGTCGCTTGCAGGGCTAATTCTGCCAAAGACACCAACGGATCAGGCTCCAGTGTCGCGGACGGTGTCCATGTGACGGTGGGCGATGGCGTATCCGTTATGGTGCTGCTCGGTGTAACGGAGATCGTCACGCTTGGCGCTATGGTGCCGGTAGCTGATGCGCGGGGGGTGGGCGTATATGAGGGCGGCAGGCTGTCAGTTTGGGTAACGGTTGCGCCAGCGGTGAAAACGGCGACAACTTCGGTAGGTGCGCCATCGCTGGTATCAAATGTTGCGACTTGTACCCGCGTCGGTAGGTCGCCATTTTCTGTCTCTGTTTCTGATGCACAGGCCGCTGTGACCGTGATGATTAGTATCAGGATGATGAAAAACTTGGGTCGCATAGGTTGATCCTATTTAAGCCTATTGGAACTTCAACCACCAAAACTATTGGCTGAAAACGTACAACTGTTTACTTATTATGCCAGGGAAGAAAGTGTGCATGATGCTTAAATTTTAGCGGCATTTGCGCTAATTAGCTACAGTCGCATGGAACAAATACGCTGGCGATAACGTCTTAAGCACATCCGCACAACATATGGAGCTTGTGATTATGAATAAAATTCGTTCAATAATTTTGATTTTAACAATACTATTGGTCGGGATAGTGCCCGTCGCCGCGCAGATAGACGAGCCGATCCCGTGCTGTGGCGTGTTTACGGATCCGTCATGGCTGAAGATTGACTATCAGCGCGTGCGCGTAGACATTGACGGGCAAATTGCCACGACCAACGTCGATATGCAATTCACCAATGAGGGGGACGGCTTGGCCGAAGGTACGTTCTTGTTTCCGCTGCCGCCGGAAGCCGCCGTCGAAGAACTGATTATGTACATTGATGGCGAACCGATTGAGGCGAAAATCCTCGATGCTGCCGAAGCCCGCAACATTTACAACGAAATCGTGCGACAATACCGCGACCCGGCCTTGCTGGAGTACGTCGGCACGAACGCCATTCAAGCCAATGTCTTCCCTATCCCGCCGGGGGATTTCCGCCGGATTGAGTTCACCTATACGCAACTGCTGCCTGTAGATAACGGCTTGGTGCATTATATTTACCCCATGAACAGCGATACGCTATCAACGCGCAGCATCGGCCAGATGAGCGTGAGTGTGAGTGTGAATGCCGATAGCAGCGTGAGCAACATCTACTCACCGAGTCATCCGATTGCGATTGCCCGCGAAGACGATGAAACCGCATTTAACGCCGGGTGGGAGACTGTAGATTACAGCGAAGGCGAAGACTTCAGCCTGTTCTATGGGGTAAATAGCGAAGACATTAGCGTGAACCTGCTGTCCTTCCGCGAGAGTGCGGCTGAAGATGGCTTCTTCATGTTGCTGGTGCAACCGCCGCTGATCGTATCGGAAGATCAGATTATCCCTAAAGACATGATTATCGTGCTGGATCAATCCGGCAGTATGACCGGGGATAAGTGGGATCAAGCGGTAGAAGCGACGGATTATGTACTGCAAAACCTCAAGGCGCAAGACCGCTTTAACGTCATTCTCTTCAGCACCGGGGTGCGTCAATATAGCATTGAAATGCTCGCGCCGG
>DAOTTT010000071.1:0-17398 GCA_034437635.1 Anaerolineae bacterium
GCCACCAGACCCGGATTATATCGTACTGCAACTCCAAAAGTTCTTGGAGTTACACACACAAATCCGTGATCTCAAGCGATCAAATCAACAACTCCACTATCAAGCACAACTCCAAAAGCGGGCCTCTGATGAAGTCGAAATCATTAAAAATGCCATTGTGCGTAATGTCTCGCATGAACTTAAGACCCCCTTGTTACAGGTCAAATCTGCTGTATCGCTCATGTCAGAAGACCACGAAAACCAAGACCTTGTCGATTATGCACAAAACGCCACTGCTCGCTTGGAAACAATGGTTAAAAATATCACCCTGCTCGGCAGTAGTTTAGACATCAACCCAAGCCCGGTTATCCTGCGTGATGCCATAGAATACGCCAAGCGCAACGTGCGCCGCGCATGGGAGCATCGCAATGCCGTCAACCGCATTCAAATCGAAATTAGCGATCATCTGCCACCTGTTAAAGCGGATAAACATGGCTTAAGTACAGTTTTACAACTTCTCGTTGATAACGCGCTGAAGTTTAGCGACAAGTATGTGTATATCAAAGCGTATCAACACAATGAGGAATTTGTCTGCATCGCCGTGCAAGATCACGGCATTGGTATCGACAAATCAGAGCAACAAGCCATCTTTAAGACATTTTATCAAATCGATCATTCCTCTACACGGCGCTATGGCGGCATGGGCGTTGGCCTTGCTATCGTCCGCCTCATACTTGATCGACATAATACCCAAATCAAATTGGAGAGTAAGATTAACGAGGGCAGTACCTTCTCTTTTATGTTACCCAGCGTTCCGATATAATCAGCCCTAAGATTGGGCTATCCAAGGTAGATTTGCAGTGAAGACCCTCATCATAATCAACTTAGCGGCCACATTGATGATGGTTGGCGTTATCTGGCTGATACAGATTGTCCACTATCCACTCTTTAACCGCGTCGGGGAAGAAGGCTTTACCCAATACGAGGCCGCACACACAACACGCATCACACTTGTGGTCATGCCACTGATGTTGGTAGAAGCTATAACTGCCCTGCTCTTAGCATTACAACCACCACAAGGCATCTCTACCGTGCTGATGTGGGGCGCATTAGGGTTAGTTGTCGTTGTGTGGGGGTCAACCTTTTTTATACAATTGCCAGCCCACACCCGTTTAAGCGTTGGCTTTGATGCTGATGCGTATCGCACCTTGGTAGATACAAATTGGATACGTACAATAGCGTGGTCATTACGTGGGGCTATCATGCTTGGCGTTGTGGTTCATTTGCTAGATAAGGCATGAATGATCCATAAATTTGCCCTGTATTTCGTTGACCCATTTTGCAATCTTGTGTACAATGAATTAAAAGATTTAATTAGTTCTGAATATCACAAACATTCTTATCAAGCTTTAACCATATTTGTCTCAGATGTAAGGCTCTAGGTGATGACCACCCAAGAAAAACCATATGTACAAAACGGTACAGTAAACGCTGTAATTGAACTGGATGTAATTGATAAAGCCCTAGCTGCGGTAGAAGATGTGATGAACGATGTCGTTAACAGCGACATTGAAGTTTTACGAGAAGCAAGCTGGCACATTCTCGAATCTGGCGGTAAGCGTGTCCGGCCTCGTCTGGTCATCCTGAGCTTTGCGGCGACAGGCGGCGCAGACTTAGCAGAAGCCGTCAGGCCAGCCGCAGCGGTTGAGCTTGTCCATACGGCAAGCGTCGTACATGACGATATTAACGATCATGGGGTGATGCGACGCGGACGGCCATCTATCAATAAGCTGTGGGGGCGCACATTCGCCCTGCTCACAGGTGACTTTTTATTCACAAAAGTCTATGAACTCATGGCACCGTATAAAGACCTCAACATTACGCTTTCTGATGCAACCGTTGCCCTGGTAGAAGGCGAAACATTGCAAGCTAGCGCCGTCAAAAACAACAATTTGTCAAGCGAAGTCTATTTTAAGATCATCGGCCTCAAAACAGCGGCTTTATTCCGCTCTGGCGCATCAATCGGAGCGCAGCTTGCCGGGGCTACAGAAGCCGAGGTCAAAGCGTTGGAAGTCTTCGGCTACAATATCGGCCTTGCCTTCCAAATCGTTGATGACATCCTCGACCTAACCAGCGACGATCATCAATTGGGCAAAACATCCGGCATTGATATTGACCAAGGCAAGGGGTTAGCCTCCGTACAAAATGATCCAATGGCAAAGGTCAAGAGCAAGCTGATGCAAGGCGACCGCGTCGAACGAGGCAAATTGCAAGCCCGGCAACTCGTCGAATCAGCCATTGCCGAACTCGATGTCATACCAGACTCCCCTTACAAACAGGAACTTATCGCCTTGGCACATAATGTCATCAACCGCAGCAACTAGATATAATAAACTCTGGTGAACTTTCCCCACCGGAGTTTATTATTGCAAAAAAAGGTCATCCCTATGGTTAAAATTGTATCTGTAGAGCAAATGCGAAAGATAGAGGCCGATGCGGATGCCAGCGGTTTACATTACGATGAGCTTATGGAACGCGCCGGGCAAGCCACCGCATGGTATGCTCTGCAAATGGTCAAACACATAGACCAACCTCGCATTACCATCCTCGTTGGTAAAGGCAATAATGGTGGTGATGGCCTCGTCGCTGCCCGCTACCTACTTCAACAACATGTCGATGTGCGCTGCTATTTGCTCGAAAAACTGGACACAGCACCGTTTAAAGCGGCAGAGGAAGCAAACGTCTTCTTCGCTTATGCAGAAGATGACGATGGGCGTGTGTTGCGGCACATGGTCGCCAGCGCAGACCTCATCATTGATGCGCTATTCGGCATTGGCATTCGATTGCCCTTACGTGACACAGCAGCCAAAGTCCTGCGTGGGGTTAAGCAAGGCATCAACGAACGCCTACGCGAAATACCGGATAATTTGATCTATAACCTTGCACAACCACACAAAATGGCACAAATCGCCGTTCCGTGTGTTCTAGCTGTTGATTGCCCTAGTGGGTTAGATTGTGACACAGGCCAAATTGATACGAACGCACTCCATGCCGATGAGACCATAACGTTCATCGCGATCAAGCATGGACAAGTCACTTTTCCTGGTGCGGAAGCCGTCGGCAAGTTACACCTCGCACCCCTCGGTGCAGAAGTGCCACAAGACACAGGGATCCCGTTAGCCGATCATCGCTTTATCGCGCAGAAGTTGCCTCAACGCACAGCCAATAGCAACAAAGGCACATACGGCAAGACCTTGATCGTGGGCGGCTCAGAGAACTATCAAGGTGCCCCTATCCTCAGCGCGGAGGCCGCTTATCGCAGCGGTTGCGGCCTCGTGACCATCGGCACATCATCGGCCCCTGGCCACTCCTTGAGCGAAGTTACTTATATTGATGCCGTTAATGATGATGTATTGGAGAATTACGATGCTTTACTCATCGGACCAGGATGGGGGCAAGCAGAAGATAAAAAGGACTTGCTTAACCGCATTTTGAATAGCAACACACGACCACCGCTTATTGTGGACGCAGATGCTTTAAATCTACTGGCTAAAGCGGCGCAATGGTGGCAAAAGTTACCCTCTAACACGATCATCACGCCGCATCCCGGTGAGATGGCACGGCTCACGAATATGACCGTTGCTGATGTTCAAGCCAATCGCGTACAAATCGCGCAAGACAAAGCCAATACATGGTATGTTACCGTTGTTCTCAAGGGCGCACATACCGTCATCGCAACACCAGATCAAGAACCCGTTTTATTGCCCTTTAAGTCGGATGCTTTAGCCACAGCCGGCACAGGCGATGTTTTAGCAGGACTCATCGCCGGTATCGTCGCTCAAGGCGTTTCACCGTATGACGCGGCTATTCTTGGTGGATATGTGCATGGTCTAGCCGGAGAGCTTGCCGCTGACTCAATCAAGAGCAAACGTAGCGTCATCGCAAGCGATGTTATCACACATATCGGCGAAGCACTGCGAACAATCGAACGACAATCAGGACTTACTTTGTAATTGTTGTTTTCTCTTGCGGGCGGCAGCTTTACCCTCTTGGATGCTCTCTTCGAGTGACCGTTGCATTTTACTGTCGCCCCCTGCTTGACCGCGTAAAATGCGCGGACCATTAAAAAACGTGACCACCCCACCCACGATCACCCCCCACATAAAGCCGTTAAATGCTTTATTATCGTCAATTCGCTTATTCGGCATGGGTGTTTTCCTCTTGTTGCGGTTCATGGCGAATGGCGCGACGGATGCCGCCGACCTCACGCATAAACGCAAATGCCCCCGCCAAAAAAGCACTGGTGTTAATCACAGGGCGCGTGACGTTTTGGCCGACAAATTGCGCTGTACCTTTGGCGGTGTCCACCGTTTCGCGCGTATCTTGCATAATCGGCTTGATTTCATTTTGTAACATGACAATCAACCGCGCAACTTGCATAATTAAAATGGCTAACGCGATGATAACTAAGACAAATTCCATCGCCAATAAGATAATAAAAATATCGCGGATCATACCGATGCGAGCAGCGGTAACTTCTGGATCACCGATCAGCGATATACCCCCACCCACCAGCAATACCAATACCATCACGATAAACACCCCACCGGCAGCAAACATCAGGTATTTTGTAAAACCAAAGGATGATTCTTGAACAGGGTCTTCCTGTTCTTGTTGTTGAACAATCGGTGAGTCGTGTTCTGTCATACATAAATCCTTATGATTGTGTACGCACGGATACAATCTGCACGAAGATTAAGCCGAACAAAGCGCCAACCGAAGCCGGGACTAAACGGATCGGCCCAACGTTAAAAAATGGAAACCCTATAATAACACCCACCAGTTGCCTCAGCACAAAGCCAACCCATCCCGCCAGCAAATACAAAGCCAACCGGCGTACATCGCCGCCGCGTATAAGATGAAATAATGCGCCATATAATGTGGCGACAATAAAGGCAAAAGTTAGTGTTGGCCCAGGCATACAATGACTCTAAATGTGGTACAATCTACCCGCAAGTTTAGCACAAAGTTCTTGTGGTGAACACAGAATAGCTAGACAATCATGATCGTTAAGTGATAAAGGGGAGAAGCGGCACAATGACACATTGCCGCAAATTTCGATGAATACCATCGACCAAAGAATACTCATTCCGGCTTCGCCAGATACGATCTGGTCACTCCTAAGCGATATAGCGCACAATGTGGATTGGCAGCGCGATTGTAAAGACATTCTATTTTTAACCACGACAACCGAAGGCGCGGGTATGCGCTATCGGGCATCTAACAATGCTGGCCGTCAATATGTTGTGGAAATCACCGCATGGTATGACAATGTCGGCTATGCTTATCGCATTGTCGATGGATTACCCTATAAAGAAAATCGCGGTACGATCCGCCTTCAGGAGATCGCAGAGGGCACCATTGTACAGTGGATGTTTGAATACGAACTATCTGGCTTTTTAAGCGGTGTTCGCAACGCGGTCAGCGCCAGGCGCAATATCGAAAACGGCATCATCGAAAGCCTAGAAAAACTCTGGAAAGTTGCCAACAGCCTGCAAGATCAATCTAAAGGGCAATATATCTCTAAGTCCGTGATACGCGAAGCGCCCGATGTTAAAGCGCGATCAAGTTATATCCCCAGGCATCCATCCAAACCGCAACAAGCAGAAGAAAACGCGGTACAACAAGTACCTATTATTGATGAGCCACCTGTTGAACAAGATGACACCAAACCCACAAAGTCAGTCGTTGCAGAAGCTGACAATATGGCTATCGACACCAGTCAACCGCCGATGAATGAACCGGAGTTCTTAGACGGTGTCTCTTCTCAATCAGAAAAGCCCCAGGATCACGCCACATGGCAACCACCGGGGTCTAAGCCGGATACCATGCAGACTATCGACCCTGTCACCGCAGAGCATCTCGCTGATGAACCAGACATTGCAGAAAATCAAGCGCCGCCGCCGTCATTCCCGATCATAGCGGAAGATACACCAAGCGAAGAGCCGGATGCAATCCCAGAGCCGAGCTTTGAGCTAGAACCCATCGAGCAAGAACCCGATGACATCAGAGACACATCAACAGTCAGTGTCTTTGATCTATTTGGTGTGCCAAAACCCAGTGAGAGCCAGCAGATGCCAGCCGTTAAGCTAGATGAACCAGAAAATATACCAGAACCTGAAGCACTACCGCCGCAATCGATACAACAGGTTGCTCAAGAGGTTGTGCAAACACCAAAACAGCCAAGCGACGAGCAACCAAAGCGCGTGGGCGTGCGCTTGCTTATGCGGCGGCGGCTTATCAACATCAGACGGCCATAGAATCGAAAAACTCCCCGCGTTGGGGAGTTTTTGTTGGGGTGAGTGATGGGACTTGAACCCACGGCCTTCTGGGCCACAACCAGACGCTCTAACCAACTGAGCTACACCCACCATGACATTTAAAATTATATCATGCTTTAATCGGATTACTAGACCTTTTTTGAGCAAAAATCATCAATGATTCACTCTGGCGACACGTCACTTTCTCCCATCGCGCATCAAACCCTGCATCTGCAAAGAAAGTGATAATTTTCTGCTCCATATCGGGCATATCTTCACGCCGCTGCCCCGTCACACGATACAAAAACTCTAAGCCATCAGCGATCAAACCGGATTTAACAAAGCGCCCACTTAACACAATGACCAGACGGCCATCATCACGCAGAATACGCGCCAATTCTTGCAAGGTCTGCGGTAAAAAAATAAAACTTGTTGGAAATGTGCAAACAATTGTTGACCATTGGGCATCGACAAAAGGCATTTGCTGCGCGACACCACGTACCAAACGTGGGCTGATATTATGACGCATCATCTTACGACGTGCTATACGCCCCATATACGGAGAAAGGTCATAACCAATGGCAGAAAATCCGCGCTTTGCAAGATCAAGTTGGAGGTCGCCGGTCCCATGTGCCAATTCTAAAATCAGATCATCGGTAGGCTCACCCAAAAATTCAAAGACCGAACGCTGCCAACAGCGCCATTGCCCCTGGGAGACGAGCTTACTCACCGTGTCATATGTAAACGCCATCTCGTTGTACAGCAGCCTAAAGCCACACCGCACTGAGCGCCCCCAGAGCGCATCAAGCCAACCCATCATGCAATAATCCCGGTTTATCAGTCATGATGGTATTCACCCCCATATCACGCAGCACCCTAGCCCGCTGCACATCGTTGATCGTCCACACGTTGATAAACTTGCCCTTTTTCTTGAGCGTCTGCACCATCGACGGGTTTACCGTGCGCTCATGCGGATGATACGCCGTATACGGCAAGCCCCACGCCAAAGCACGCGCAAACAGCATAATATCAGGCGCTGTCAGCAAGCCAATCATTGTATCATCAATACGCTGATAACGACGCAAAGCCAATGGATTAAACGATGAGACGATCACTCGTTTACTCATATTGTGCCGCTGTATGCAAGCTGCAACCAGCGCCTCAATGCCTGTTTTGCGCCATGTGGTCGTTTTAATCTCCACATTGATAAACAGGCGCTGCCCTACCGCTTCAAAGACATCATCTAGCGTCGGGATCATTGTGCCAGCATAAGTATCGGATTTCCAACCGCCGGCATCTAAGGCTTGTAGGTCGCCCAACGTCTGCGCTTTGACTAAGCCTGTGCCGTTTGTCGTTGCATCGACTGTCTTATCGTGGATTACCACAAGTTGATCGTCAGCAGAAATCTGCACATCTAATTCAATACCATCTGCACCCTGTTCAGCGGCAAGGTCAAATGCGGGGATCGTGTTCATCGGGGCATCAGCACTCGCCCCTCTATGCCCAAATATAAGCGTTTTACCCTCTTTCAGCGCCTCATATAATCCACTCACTTACGACGTGCCCCTACCTGTATGGCATTATCCTGCACACGCACCTCATAAGTCGGCACATTGACTGTACCCGCCGGGCCAGAAAGCACTTCACCATTCGTAATATCAAAACGGGCACCATGCCGGGGGCACTTCACGATATGCCCCTCACAATCACCATCGGCTAACGGCCCATCGTCATGTGTGCAACGATCCTCAATGGCGTAATATGTCCCATCGACATTGAAGACAGCCACCCAGCGCCGATTGATGTCAACCACAATCGGCTCGCCACCCGGTTCTAACTCGTCTACTGTCGCCACTGTGATAAATTCAGTCATTCCGTGTATTTACTCCTGATGTTCTCGTATCGCTAAAGTCTGCTTTTGCATAAAGTGGAAGATCCGCTCAAACACGTTCGCACGCGAGGCGATCATACTCAAGCGCACTCCGGCTTTCGCTGCAAAATCCTGCACAATAGGCTCCACATCTTTGAGGATTTCTTGGGCGGTGCAGCCGTTAAGTGCTTCTGTGAGGATATACAAATACCCCTTGGAAATAAACGACTCCGAAAATGTGGAAAACGTTACGCAGCCATTATCATCAAGCATCACATCAACATATGTTGCAGATGCACACCCCGGCACAAGCACCGCCCGTGTACGCTTTTCCGGCGACAACACATCTAAATATTCGCCATATTCGCGCAGCGTAATCAGTTGTTCTTCGCGATTCTCTAGCAGATCAAGCTCTTCGGCCATATCCGCAAGGTACCGCTTAGCATGATCTAATCCCATTTTATCCCCCAAAAATACGTTGTGTTTTCTTGATGCTCTCCGCGAGTTTATCAACTTCTGCCAGGGTATTGTAGAGATAAAAACTAGCGCGTGTCGTCGCACCCACACCCAACAAGTCATGCAAAGGTTGCGCACAATGATGCCCACTACGCACAGCGATGCCATCAGCATCCAACATTTGCGCAACATCAGACGCATGAATACCCTTGAGCGTAAATGATACCAACCCACCCCGTTGATCCGCAGCCGGACCGTAAATCGTCAACCCCTCAATAGCGGATAACGCCTCATAAGCATACTGCGTGATCGTCTGCTCATGCTGATGCACAGCATCCATACCGACCACACTGAGATAATCCACCGCACATCCTAAACCAATGCTTTGTGCAATACTTGGCGTACCCGCCTCAAACTTATACGGTAGATCGTTCCATGTGCTGCCGTCAAAGCTCACCCGCTCGATCATATCGCCACCGCCAATCCAAGGCGGCATCGCATCTAACAAATGGCGCTTCCCATACAAAATACCAACTCCAGTCGGACCGACCATCTTATGCCCGCTAAAAGCCATAAAATCAACATCAAGGGATTGCACGTCAACCGGCATGTGCGGCACACTCTGCGCACCATCGACCAAAACCAACGCCCCCGCAGCGTGCGCTATCTTCACAATGTCCTCAACCGGGTTAATCGTCCCCAGCACATTGGACATATGCACCACACTGACCAGCTTCACCGGGTCATCGTTAAGCCACGTTTGTAATACATCGAGATCAAGCAAGCCCTCTGCCGTAATCGGGATAAAACGCAACTCAAAGCCAATTTGTGCAGATAAAATCTGCCAGGGGACAATATTGGCATGATGCTCCATCTGCGTAGAAACGACCACATCACCCGGCTTTAAGTTTTCTCGCCCCCAGGATTGCGCCACAAGGTTAATGCTCTCCGTCGTGCCGCGTGTAAAGATAATTTCTTCACGCCCGGCAGCATTGATAAACGCTTGCATTTTGTCGCGGGACTGCTCATAAGCCGTCGTCGCTTCTTCACTCAATTTGTGAATGCCACGATGCACATTGGCATGATACCGTGCATAGTAATCGCGCATAGACTCGATAACAGCCTGTGGATGCTGGCTAGATGCCCCGTTATCAAGGTAAATCAACGGCACCCCAGGGCTATGCTCTTGATGCAAAATCGGAAAGTCAGATCGGATTGTATCAGTATTGAAAGTCATTCAGTTGACCTTATCATATATTAAAAAAGGCGCGTTCATTGTAGACGCGCCCATAATTCTTGACGATCAGCAATTTAGCTGAGAATTTTCGCTTCGATAGCGTCCATCATCCGCTCACGCACACGCTCAAAAGGCACACGCGCCAGCAATTCATCGAAGAACCCTTCGATCACCATCAACTCGGCTAATGGACGATCAATGCCACGACTCATCAGATAGAAGAGCGGTTCTTCTTCCAAGGTACCGAAGGTCGCCGCATGGGAGCAGATCACATCGTCGGCTTCAATTTCCAAGCCGGGGATGCTGTCCATACGCACATCATCGCTCAAGAGCAGATTACGACACGCTTGGAAACCGTCGATCTTCTGCATCTGCGGCAGTGATTTAATCATGCCCTGCCAAACGGTACGAGCGACATCTTTACCGGCTCCCTTAAACAGCAAGTCGGAGGTCGTCAGCGGCGCGTTGTGGTTCTGTTGCGTGTCCAGGTCAAACAACTGATCTTTATCCGCAAAGAAAAAACCCGACATACGCGCATTCGCGCCGATGCCGTCAATATCAATCTCCAGGTAAGCCTTGGTTAATTGGCTGCCCATCGTACCGATGATCCAGTCCAAATTAGCATCCCGGCCAACCCGTGCCCGCTGATGGCTGAACTCGTAAGTGTTACGGTTCCAGTCTTGCAATGCCACATACTTGAGGTTGGCCGCATCACCGACCAACAACTCCGTCACACCCACATAAGCGGAGTGTGTATCAGCGTTATCAGACGCATATTCAACCTGCATGGTCGCCTGTGCGTTTTCTTCCAGCACGACCAGCACATGCCCCAGGGAAGCCCCAGGCTTGGTGTTGTACATCACCACATGGAAAGGCTGTTCGATGGCCTTACCACGCGGCACATGCAGCACCACACCATGCGTCCACAACGCCGCGTTCATTGCGGCGAATTTGCCGTCATCCGGGAGCACAGCTTTCATCATCAAGTTCGACCGTACAAAGTCTTCATTTTCGACGGCTGCTGTGTGCAGATCCGTGAACGTCACGCCCTGCTGCTTGACTTCATCCGCAAACTCATAATGAACGAGCTTGCCATCGACAAAGATCATGGTGCCGCCTTCGGCATCACCCACTAACGGGGCACGGTTCGCTTCGGGGACAGCTTCAACCGATGCGCCGTTTGCGTCGATGATCTTATCTGCTTCTTGCCAACGGATGCGGCTATAATCCGTGCGCCGCCATTCCTCATCTTGTAGTGTGGGCATCGGCAGGCTTTCGTAGAGTTCCCATGCGGCAAGGCGTGCTTCGCGGAGCCATTCCGGTTCATTGTTCACATCACTCAGCGCCTTCACATCCTCAACCGTATATTGAGGCGCAGTAGGCGCATCGGCGCGACGTCTTCTTGCTACAACCACAGACTTTTACTCCTTGTTTGGACAAGCAGGATGGCATCATGTCGCCACCCTGCATTTATATTCGATAGGGAAACCTACCCGATAGAGCCTTCAAGCTGAATCTGGATCAGGCGGTTCATTTCTAGCGCATATTCCATCGGTAATTCCTTGACGAGCGGCTCAAGGAAACCGTTGACAACCAACGCATTAGCTTCGTCTTCGTTCAGGCCACGGCTCATCAGATAGTAAAGCTGATCTTCACCGATCTTACTCACGGATGCTTCGTGTCCCATCGTGACATTTTTCGCGTCAATCTCGATGTAAGGATAGGTATCCGAGCGGCTGTGATCGTCAAGCAACAGCGCGTCGCAGACCACATTACTCTTGATATTATCCGCGCCTTCGGCCACCTTCAGCAGACCACGATAGCTCCCGCGCCCGCCGTCCTTACCAATGGACTTGCTGATAATCTGGCTCGTGGTGTGCGGTGCCAAGTGAGTAATCTTCGCACCAGCATCTTGGTGCTGTCCCTTACCAGCAAACGCGATAGAAAGCACTTCACCGTGTGCGCCTTCTTCTGCCAAGATCACTGCCGGATACTTCATAGTGAGCTTACTGCCCAGGTTAGCATCTACCCATTCCATAGTGGCATTCTTATAGGCAATAGCACGCTTAGTCACCAGGTTGTAGACGTTATTTGACCAGTTCTGAATGGTCGTATAACGGCAACGGCCACCTTCTTTGACGACAATCTCAACAACGGCGCTGTGCAAGCTGTCGGAGCTATAAGTCGGCGCGGTACAGCCTTCTACGTAGTGAACAAACGCATCTTTATCAACGATAATCAGCGTGCGCTCGAACTGCCCCATATTCTGCGTGTTAATGCGGAAGTAGGCTTGCAACGGCATTTCAACGTGTACGCCCGGCGGCACGTAGATAAACGAACCACCAGACCAAACCGCCGTGTTTAAAGCAGCGAATTTGTTGTCATCGTAGGGGATGATCGTGCCAAAGTATTCCTTGACCAATTCCGGGTGCTCACGCAGGCCGGTATCCATATCCATGAAGATCACACCCTTATCTTCGAGATCTTTACGGATATTGTGATACACCGATTCCGAGTCGTACTGTGCTGTCACCCCTTGCAGAAACTTTGCTTCGGCTTCGGGGATGCCCAAACGATCGAAGGTGTCTTTGATTTCCGGCGGTACGTCGTCCCAGTCGCGCTCAACGCGATCTGTCGCCCGCACATAGTAGTAAATATCATCGTAGTCAATTTCATCCAGCAGACCGCCACCACCCCACTGCGGCGTTACGCGCTCTGCAAAATGTTCGTAAGCCTGCAAACGGATGTCCATCATCCACTCCGGCTCATTCTTCATCTGGCTAATCTCGCGGACACCTTCCGCGTTGATGCCCTTCTTACCGATGAAGCTATATTGCACATCATCGTCATGAAAGCCATAGGTGGTGTCGTAATCACTGCGGACATCCCGTAGTGAGCTTTCCTCATTCGTTAATTGCTTGTCGCTAGGGACATAGTCAGTCATAAAATAACTCCTTTAGCTAACAGGTGCAGCGTATTGGTCGCGCACCCAATCGTATCCTTCTTCTTCCAGCTTGAGCGCCAGAGCAGCATCACCACTCTCGACGATCTTACCTTCAAACATCACATGAACATAATCCGGCTTGATGTAGTTCAAAATGCGCTGATAGTGCGTAATCACAAGTACGCCAAGATTCGGGCCTTTAAGCATTGCAACGCCTTCAGCGACGATGCGCAGCGCGTCAATGTCCAAGCCACTGTCAGTTTCGTCTAAAATCGCGATACGCGGTTCCAGAGTTGCCATTTGCAACACTTCCGCACGTTTCTTTTCACCACCGCTAAAGCCTTCATTGAGATAGCGGCCAGCAAAGCTATGATCGATACGCAGTTGATCCATCTTCTCTTTAAGTAAGCGGCGGAACTGCGGAATGGAAATACCCTTGCTTTCGGGGTCTTCGGCCTTCATGCGTGCATTGATCGCGTGACGCAAGAAATTGGCTAAGGTCACACCAGGGATTGCGACCGGATATTGGAACGCCAAGAACAGCCCTTCGCGGCTGCGCTCATCAGCTTCCATTTCCAAAATACTTTCGCCATTGAGCAAGATGTCGCCATCGGTAACTTCATAAGCCGGGTTACCCATCAGGATATTGGCTAATGTGCTCTTACCGGAGCCATTCGGCCCCATCATTGCATGGACTTCACCTTGTTTGATGGTTAGGTTAACACCACGAAGAATTTCTATATCTTCGCCTTCAACTTGAACGTACAAATTCCGAATTTCTAGCGTTGCACCCATTAAGTGAACAACCTCCTCAGTGAGACTCTTTAATACAAGTTAAATTTGCTTTGTACCCGTAGGTTAATAAACTCAGTATAGCAAACGGATTTGGGGGTGTCAATATTTATGATACTTATCATAAATATTATCAGCGTATCTCATCAGACTTTCATCAAATAGCGACAATATAGGGGCATCACTGCTATAATGATAGCGTTTTAAGTCATAAATAGGTATAAGGACAACACACAATGACAGACCAAGTGCAAAGCCGTGAAGACGAAGTACGCGAAGCACTCCGAGCGGTTATCGATCCTGAAATTGGCATGAACATCATTGAACTAGGGCTTGTTCGTGATATTGACATCATGGAAGACCGGGCGCACATCACAATGATTATGACAACACCGTTCTGCCCATATGCACCGCAACTACTGGAGCAGACACGCCGCACTGCGCAAGAGCACCTCAGCTTGCCGACAACCATCGAAATGGGGCTTGAAATGTGGGACCCCAGCATGATGGAAGAAGGCGCAGCCGATGACTGGGGTCTATTCTAAAAAGTATGAGGTAGCCGGGCGAACAATCACCCGGCTATTTTTTATCTAGGACGATTATTCGCCGTGAACAACAACGGATCAACGTAGTTGCGCTCTAAGCTGGTGATGTCCTTGCGCGGCCAATCGTTCGGCTTTGTCTCTAAAAGCGCTGTTTGCACAATGTCATAATGCAGGTGAGCAGTAAAGCGATTACGATCACCCCGTCCCACTTCACCGATTTGCTGACCACGATTAACGCGCATACCCGCCTTAACGGTCACATTTTGCATATGCCCAAAGCGACTATACAGCACAGGTCCATCCGCACGATACAAGGGATCATGACGAATAACCGTCACATTACCCCATACTGGCAAATGTGCGGAATAAATTACCATACCACTTGCAGGCGCATAAACAGGTTTACCCAAATCTGCATTGCCACCGCCAAAGTTCAGGTCAACCCCGGTGTGATACGCGCTAAAGTTTCTGACGTAGTCGGGCGTTGTCCCACGCCCAAAGCCTGTTTTATCGTTCCAACTGTTAAACCAATTGGTCAAACTACCAGAGCTTGGCGTACTTGCTAAAGCTAAGGTTCGCTCTTGTGCAGTGCCTACCGGCGCATCGAAGCCATCAGCAACCGGAACATTAGGCGGGTCCGGTATAGTGAGCTTGACAATCTGACGATAGCGCAACGCATCGAAGGCGATTTCTTGGCCGTCTTCGCCTGTCACATCATTCAAAAAAACCTTACCCGCATTTTGTTGATTTTTAACGAGATCAAACACACCAAGCGGCACCCATTCATTACGATGAATGAATTGATTCAGATCAACAACGACCTCGGTGTTTGTCCCGCGAATGCCATGAATCTTATACCGTGCTTTGCGCGTCGTCGTGTGCCGCGCCGGGATGAACACCGCAATCTGATAGATACCGTCTGCTGGTAAGGCTGTGCGCCATTCCGCCCAGACCTTACTTAATGACGGCTCCGTTGTGGTGTAATAATAGGTCCAGCCATACGCGCCCTGCGCAGCAACATATTCTTCCTCACCTGTATACGTCCCATGACGGAAAGCCTTGTCATCCGGCAGAATAACGACCTCATGGCCGAAAGCCGTACCAGGCGGCGGTTCGTCGTCGTCACCTGGCACATCATTGGTTGACAAGGGCACATTGATCGCATCATATTGCGCGATCGTCCCGTAGCGCCACCAACTCAAGCCTTTTGCGCCGTATTGTGTCGTCGCCAGAGAAATAGCATTTTTTTGCTCTTGGACGGTCGCACTCCCTTGTAGAATAGGATAAAGCGGCTTACCGTAACCGCCCCACACTTCATATGTCTCGCGCAGCGTATCTTCCACACTCCGGCGAAAAGTGCGCCAATAACTCATGGTGTGTACGCTGTCAACAAAGGGATGCCACTCATCCGGGAAGACAGATTTATAATGCAATCGACGCGGATCAATGCATAAACCCAGATGAAAGCCATCCGGTACACCTGCCCGAACTTTTCGCATCAATTGTGAGACAGGTTCCGGCCCGACTTCCCAATAATTTTCGTAGGGTTCGACATCTAAAATAATAGACTTAACCCCCGGCACATTGGCCGTTTGGATCATAATGTTAGCTTCACCATCAACATCCACACCCTTGAGCACCACCCAAGCATGGAATTCAATGCCGGCCTTGCCCAATTCTTGCACCCACCGCGCCACATCATTCGGCCCGTTGACAGCCATATCGCCGCTATCAAAATTACCCTGCCAAGATGAGCCATCCCCCACTTTGACAAAAATTGCGCCCAAGTTCGGCGCGTCACGCTTCACATTGCTGATGAACTGCGCTATTGTCGTCTCTGGGATGGCTGTGCCCTTCCAATGCCATAAGCACATCTTGCCATCATAGGGCGTTGGCGGAAAATCTTTAGGCGGTTCAATGTCAACGGGGTTAAACTGCACAACCGTTGTAGAAATCCACCCCTTTGTCGCAAGTTGTTCCACCCATACCCAACCATTTTGGTTTGAGCCGGGATAATATGTCACTAACGTTTTATCACGAATATCCCCGATGTCATCAAACCCGGTACCGGGGCCATTACGAACATTAGAATAACTCAATTTTGTATCTGCAATTGCTGCAACACCTGCACCTGCATCCGCAGGCTTTGGTACTGGCGTAGCCATAAACTTACCCTCCCTCAAATTAACCTATTTCCAACATAGTATTACAATAACGATATTACAGCAAAAAGCCGCCTATTCTTCGCGCAGTTGAGCACGCACACGCATCAGAATTTCCCCCAGACGATTAAGGCCACTGCCATCTTTGCCACAACCCCAATAATAATCATTTGGCGCATTCTCAACGATTTGTGCATCGCCTGTATCCAGCAAAATTTGGCGGATGTCGTCATGCGCGGTGAACTTTGCCAAAACAGCATCGAACATCATCGCATCTTTGACTTCTTCCCAATCCTTGCGCAGTGGACGCGCACGATCACGCCCAATCTGTGCCGCCCGCTTTGGGGTGGATGCACGCCGCATCGCTTCAACATGGTCATCATGCCCGGCAAACTTCTGCGCCTGGAAGTAATGTTCGCTGGTTTTCCAGTAAACGTCATCAATAGCAAACCCATGACGGCTAAAGTTGGAAAAACAACCATAAGGTTTTTCTCGTGTACCGTAAAAGTAAATTGTTTTTGTCATAATCCTAACCTTGTCATCATGCTGCTTGTCGATTATACTTTTGCTATAAATCACTCCGGGGTATGGCGCAGCCCGGTAGCGCGCTTGCATGGGGTGCAAGAGGTCCTCGGTTCGAATCCGAGTACCCCGACTATAAAGCCCTCGTTTGAGGGCTTTATTGACTCTGTATTTGCACTTCCAATTGTTCGATCAAAGCATCAACCTTTAGGCGCACATCTGCAAAGGCATCACGCGATGTCTGCACGGCAATAGTGACATCCACATCTTCGCCATTCACATAATCCTCAAAAGCCCTCAGCGTAATTGTCATCGCATCCACAACAGCGCGTTGAGTCTCTGCGGCACAATCAGGCGCGGCTTGCGCGACGGCGAAATCGCGTAGATCTGAGAGATACACAATGTCTTCACGCAGATCAAACAGGCTTTTATCTTCTGCTTCGTTAATCACATCAACATAAATCAGCAAATGCGTGTCAATCACTTGTAACCATTGCTCTAAAGCACGACTATCCTCGCATACACCGGCGATTGTCAGCGCCTCGATCGGCTCAAAGCGTAGCGGCGGTAA
>DAOTTT010000072.1:0-5703 GCA_034437635.1 Anaerolineae bacterium
AGTGACGAAACAAAGCCATATACCCTGAGATTCTTATACTTTATAAATATAAACTCTAGGCATGTATCTGCCGGTAAGATGATATAATTTACTCCTTTACGATTCATATAATCGACAAGCTCAATCTTTATTTTCTGCGAGGGGTGAAACTTCACAAATATCGGTTGACTCTTGTCGAAGTACTTGTCAATAAAGTGGTCAAGGCTTTCAATGTAGTATTGTAGTTTGACAATACCCTGTTCAACTTCTGCACTAAATAACAAGAAAATTGCATCATGGTAATTGAACTCATACTCTATTGGTGGTAGGGTGATGTTTTCAACTACATGAAACGTAACTGATGGATGGGTGGTTTCCTTCCGTTGTAGTATGTAGACGGGTATTGGAATGAATGATTCGTAAGACCTATATGCCAACAAACGATTTAAATGTATGGGATACTTAATCCATTGCTTTAATCTATCCCAAAAGGATGGTAAGAATGTGCTATTAATTTTCGGTAAGTACCTCTCTGGGTCAGAACTGTATTGTAACATGCCTTCTTCAATGATTGCTAGCTTGTGACATGAAGGATGTGTTACTAAGATTTGTGTCAAGTCGCCGTGAGTGTGTGGGACATAGGCGGTATATGTTTTGTTTCCTACGAAGTCAGCTATTTGGGAATCGATGATTCGGATCAATTTCCTTCTTCTGAGCCAAGATAAAGCGGGGCCTCCTAATGCTGTTTCTTGAAACTCCTTTGGAAGGTCAATGTGCTTAATCGAGGCTATTGTTAATCTAAAACCTCTGGAGTACAGGAATAATACATCATTACAATCAATATTTGCATCTTTAATAACTGATAGAGAAACGATATAGGTGATGCAACTGTGGATAAAGAAGATATGTTTTATATATGACTCCTCTGAAGAAAGGTCATTTTGCCGGATTTTTGAGCCATTAGCCTGCTTTTGTGACCCGTTGTGAACCGCGATTTTGGGGGCATTTTGAGTTCTTTCAGTGGAGTCATAGATAGTCTAAAAATTAGGACTCTCGTTAGCCACATGTTTACAATTAAGAGGTGTCCCACGCGCAATATCCTGACTGGCACGCTTGCCGATCACCTCATCCAGATGGCGGGTGTGCAGACCATAGCCGGGACGGATAGAGCGCACATTCTCGTGGGTGAATTCCTCACCCGCTTTCATATCCTTCACCACGAACAGCGACCGGCGGAAGACCCGACTCCCGGCGTCTTTTTCTGTGACACCGTAATGCACCTGTCCGAGTGCTTTTTCCGCGACGCGCACCGCGTCCACCATCTGCTTGAACTCCTCCGGCTCCAGCGAGAAGGCGCTATCAGGGCCGCCATCGGCGCGAGCCAGCGTGAAGTGTTTCTCGATGATCCGTGCGCCGAGCGTCACCGCCGCCACCGTCACCTGTATCCCCATCGTATGGTCGGATAGTCCCGCCACCACGCCGAACGCTTCCGCCAAATGGGGGATCGTCCGCAAGTTGGCCTCTTCCGGCGGCGCGGGATAGGCGCTCGTACATTTCAGCAGGGCTAACTGCTCACATCCAGCCTCGCGTGCGGCGGTGACGGCCTCATCAATCTCCGCGAGTGTCGCCATACCCGTAGACATGATGATGGGCTTGCCTGTCTGCGCGACGCGCCGAATCAACGGAATGTCCACCACCTCGAACGACGCAATCTTGTACGCGGGGACGTTCATCGCCTCAAGGAACTCGACCGCCGAGAAGTCGAACGGTGTGGAGAATAAATCCATGCCGAGATCGTCCGCAATCTGCTTGAGCTTGGGTTGCCAGTCCCACGGAGTATAGGCTTCGCCGTATAGATCGTAGAGCGTGCGCCCATCCCAGAGCGTGCCGTGAATCTGGAAATAGTCGTTGTCGCAATCAATCGTGATCGTATCCTGCGTGTAGGTCTGGAGCTTAATCGCATCCGCGCCGGATTCCTTCGCCGCTTCGACCAGCTTAACGGCCCGCTCGAAGTCCTGATTGTGATTGGCGGATAGCTCCGCGATGATGTAGGTGTTGCTCTGCTCGTTAATCAATCGCTTGTTGATGGTCAATTCACTCATGATTATTCTCTATTGCGTGCGATGACGTACATACTGAAGGGAAGGTTGCCCTCTTACCATGTCTTCCGCGTTGAGCCGAAACGATGCCCGCTCAAAGGTGCGCTGAGAGGCGACGTTGTCAGGTTTGATGAATGCATGTTGCACTTGCACGCTTGTCGTCGCAAAGATGCGATCACTGCCGAGATTGAGCAACGCCGTGCTGTATCCCATGCCGCGTGCATCGCGGTCGAGGCTGATGCTGACTGTCGCAACGTCTCCCTCGATGAGATAGCGTAATTGTCCAAGTGGTTTTTCGTTACGGTCCATGGCGATGAAGATGAGTAAGTGCTCGTTCTCAATAGCCTTCTGAAACCACGTCTGATGCGACTCCCACGGAATAGGATCAGGCGAAAAAGAGGCTTGCCGCACCGCCGGATCATTCGCCCAGTGCCAGATCAGCTCGCAGTCCGCTAGTGTCGCCTCTCGCAACCACAGGCGCTCACCGCGCAGGAACATCACCACACGGTTTGTACCGTAGCCGTCTACTAGCACTCGCGCCGAGTCGCGCATCTGCTGGCGTTCTACCGGGTTAGCGATGAGGCGGGTCAACGCGGCGGGTAGATTGTGCATATCGGTAGCCTGTAGGATGTTACGTTCCGCCAATGCCTTGACCAGTGCCGCTTGATTGTCGGCAAGGATTAGCGCGATAGTCGGCACGCCCAGTAAGCACAGTTCCCAGACGGTGCTTCCTCCGGCAGAGATTACCATATCCGCCCACGCCATTAGCTCCGGCATATTCGTTACGTTGGTCAGAATCTCGAACTTCAGGCGGCTCTTTTTCACGAAAGCGGTCAACGAGGCGAGATGCGGGTTGCTCGCGCCGACGATAACCTTGATCTGAAGCGCGTCCGCATCCGGGATGGAGTCGATAGCACGCAACACATCGAGCGTGACGTTATCCGGGTCAGCGCCGCCCATCGTGACAAGCAGGTTCTGCGCGATGTCGGGGATTGTGCGTTGCCATCCGCGCCAGCGCCAGAACTCGCGGCGGAGCAGGGCGTAGCGTGTGCCGAGCAGAAGTTGCGTGTCGGCTTCGCGTTGGGCGTAAAGGCTTTCATCCGCATGAATGTTCTGATTCAGCACCCAATCGGCGGCGTAGTGTTCCGCGTGACCGTTGTCATCAAGGAACAGGACGCGCAAGTCGGCATTCTTGAGTACACGCTGATAATCCGCGCCGAACACGTACCCATCCACGACGACGAGTGATGTGGATCGCGTGGCGGCAAGGTCAATGACGCTCTGCGCGTCGGTTGTATCACCACTGGTGCCCTGTCGCTGGATAACTGTCATGCTTTCATCGCAAAGGCGTTCGTGCAAGGCCGGAGGCAAAGAGTCCGCGCAGAGAAAGGTCACATTCCCGCCGTGATCTTGCCAAGCCTGTGCCAACGCCAAGCACCGCATGACATGACCGTTGCCGATCTCGGTGCTGGCATCCGCCCGGATGAGGAGTGTTTCCACCGTCAAACCTTCTTCTGCTCAATATGGGCGTTGATTTCAACCCAGTCGGGATGTTGTTCCAGCAGAGCCAGCACACCCTGCCACGTGAAATCGCCATGTCCAAAGTGCTGATAGATTTTCTCAATCAGCGCCAAATCCTCCGGTGTATCAACTGTCCATCGGTGATGGCTGTAGTCAACGGGATTCTGCACCGTTTGCAGACGGAACATCTCAGGATGATGGTAGATATATGGCGTCACATGCTCGCGCCAAGCGGAGTGATCTTCCCGCCAGGCACGCTCGAGTGCGTCCCGGTTGAAAACTTCGACATCTAATCCGCGGGGATAGCTTCGCATCGTCGCGTTAGAAGTGTAATCAACGAGTGGTGCGCTACTGCGATGCGATGCAATGGCGAAGTCGATTACGTTTGGATCAATCAAAGGGCAATCGGATGTGATTCGCACAATAATGTCTGCTTGAAAAGTGCTTGCCGCCTGATAGTAGCGATCCAGTACATCATCCTCACTGCCGCGCCAGAATAGCCAGCCTTGCGATTGACACAAGTCTACAATCGCGTCGTCTTGAGAATGCTCGGTAGTGGCGATGACGATCTCATCGACGAGTCGTGCGCGGCGTGCTCGCGTGACATCCCAAACCAGCATCGGTTCGCCTAGAATCGGCTTCAGCACTTTACCCGGCAAGCGGGTGCTCCCGAGGCGGGCTTGGATGATGCAAACGACTTTCGGATTCATCGCAGATCACTTAGCCGTTTCACAGCCATCACCACATCATCGACATCGGCTTCGGTCATCTGCGGGAAGATGGGGAGCGTGACGAGGCGGTCGTAGGCGGTCTCTGCTACCGGGCATAAGCCGGGTTTCGTGCCGAGATGCTCCCGGTAATACGGATGCAGATGTACCGGGATGTAATGCACGTTGACGCCGATATTGTTCTCGCGCAGTGCTTTGAAGATGGCGCTCCGATCTATGTCGAGTTGCGCTGTGTCGAATTGCACCATATAGAGATGATAGGCATGTTCGACATCCGCGCGGATCGCTAGGGGTTGGATATAGTCGATGTCGGCGAAGGCCGCATCGTACATCGCCGCGATTTCTTGACGCTTCAGCACCGAGGCGCGGAGTTTCCCCAACTGGCTTATCCCTAGCGCACACTGAAAATCCGTGATGCGATAATTGTAACCGAGTTCGACCATCTCATAGAAGAACCCGCCCTGCTCGGCGCGTTGGCGATGATCGGTGGTGATGCCGTGATTGCGGAATACACGCATCCGTCCCGCGAGATCGGAGTCGTCGGTGGTGATAACGCCGCCTTCGCCCGTCGTCATGTGCTTGACCGGATGCAAGCTGAAGGTGTTCAGGTCTGCCAGCGTGCCAACGGAGCGCCCCTTATAACGCCCGCCGATAGCGTGACAGGCATCATCCACGAGCGCGAGTCCGTGCTGGTCGGCTAGTGCTCGCAGAGCGTCATAATCGCAGGGTTGCCCGGCGTAATCGACGGCGACGATGGCTTTTGTGCGCGGGGTGATTTTGCGCTCGACCGCTTCCGGGTCGATCAGAAGCGTATCCGGTTGAACATCCGCGAAGACGGGGGTACCGCCCTGATATAAGACGCAGTTGGCACTCGCGGCAAACGTCATCGGTGTGACGATGACCTCATCGCCGGGCTGAATATCGAGAGCGAACATCGCCGCATGGAGTGCCGCCGTGCCGTTGCTGACCGCGACGGCGTGTTCCGCGCCGACGAAATCTGCGAACGCTTGCTCGAATTCTCCGACTTTTGGGCCGGTTGTCAACCAATCTGAGCGTAGGACATCCACGACGGCCTGAATGTCGTCGTCGTCAATGAATTGTCGCCCGTAGGGGAGGAGTGTGTCGCGTATGGGCATGGGTTAGCCCTCCGTGACGGCATAGGAATCGATCATGGCGAGCATTTCATCTTCCGTCAACCAGCTATCATTCTTATCACTGGTATACTCGAAACCATCGGGTAACGGTTTGCCTTCGTTCCAGTTGTCCTGATTCCACCACGCATGAGCAGGTGTGATGACATAGCGATCATCCAGTTCAACAGCCTGACGCGCTTCGTCCATTGAAATCATCGCCTCGTGGAGCTTCTCGCCGGGACG
>DAOTTT010000073.1:0-7530 GCA_034437635.1 Anaerolineae bacterium
GAAATCATCAATATCACCGTCCATCACCACCGGTAGGTTATAGCTGCTATAGTTAATGCGATGATCGGTCACGCGGTTTTGAGGGTAGTTGTACGTGCGGATTTTCTCAGCACGGTCACCGCTGCCGACCTGACCCCGCCGCGCCGCCTCTTGTTCTTCCATTTGACGCTGCATCTCAAGCTCATATAGGCGATTGACTAACACTTGTTTGGCGCGGATGCGGTTTTGAAGCTGGCTGCGTTCGTCCTGCATTTCAACCACAACGCCTGTTGGGATATGCGTCATACGCACAGCAGAGTCCGTCGTATTCACGGACTGACCGCCCGCACCCTGGCTGCGGAACACGTCAACGCGGACATCGTTCATATCCAGGTCAATATCAACTTCGTCCATCTCGGCTATCACCGCGACGGTAGCCGTGCTGGTGTGGATGCGCCCTTGGCTTTCCGTCGTCGGGACGCGCTGCACGCGATGCGTCCCGCCTTCGTACTTAAGACGACTAAACGACCCTTGCCCTTTGATCTCAAATTCGATGCGCTTATAGCCGCCGCCGCCAATCTCATTCTCTGAGGTAACGTTGACCTTCCACTTGTTGTTTTCCGCATAGCGCGTATACATGCGGAACAGATCCGCCGCAAAGATTGCCGCTTCATCACCACCAGCCCCAGCGCGGATTTCAATGATGATGTTTTTGTCGTCGCGTTCATCCTTGGGCAGCAGCAGCAAGCGCAGCTTTTCCTCCAGCTCGGTGATCTGCTCCTCTAAGGTGTTGACTTCTGTTCGCGCCATCTCGCGCATGTCGGCATCATCTTCTTCTTGGAAAAACTTGCGGGCATCGTCAAGCTCGGATTGTGTTTGCTTGTATGTGCGATACTCCGCCACAATCTCTTGGATTTTGGCACGCTCTTTGGACAGCACGACTACTTTTTCATAATCGGCTGTGATCTCCGGGGTAGCAAGTTGTTGCTCAATTTCATCATAGCGCGATTCAATCATCGCCAATTTATCGTACATTGACATCGGGAATTAACCTTTTGACTCTATATGCTTGCAGAATATAAACGGCACATCACGGTTGATGTCCACAGTAAGGGGTCGTGTTTGGGGACGCTATAGCGCGTCCAAGCATTTGAGGGGGTTTTGTCTGATTATCATGCCCGCAGTATACATCACACCACGCATAAAATCACCATAAATTTGTCAGATCATCGCTGAGAACCGTCGCACCCGCCGCGATCAACGCATGATTGCCACTCGCGGCAGTATCCAGGGTAAAGATAGGTTTGTTCTGCGCAGTGGCGAACCGCGCCGCGTGCATGGCACCGCCATCAATGGCGCTTTCCACCACGATCACAGCGCGGCTTAACCCGGTGATAAGCCGATTACGGGCGACCAGCCCCGGCGCACCCGGCGCAGCGTCCGGCGCGACCTCACAAACTAACGCCCCTTGCCGCGCCAGGATCGCATCCGCCTTACGTCTGTTTTCCGCTGGATACGGGTTTAAGATGCCATTACCTAACACGGCGACCGTCACACCATCAGGCACCGCCAACGCCCCTATATGCGCCGCCGCGTCGATACCATGTGCCAACCCGCTCACCACCACGCCGGAAGCCGCCGCAATCCCCATGCCGAGCTTCTGTGCGAACGCGGCACTAGCAGCTTGCGGGTGGCGCGTGCCAATCACGGCGAAAGCGTCGGTAAAATCCGGCAGTATCCCACGCACAAACAACGTCGGCGGCGCATCCGCCAGCGCCAAAAGCGGCGACGGATACGCGGCATCCGCCCAAGTATAGACCTTCACCCCGGCACGTTGCCAATGATCCAGTTGATTTTCTACGGTAGATAGATCTATCGCCTGTATCGTAGCGGCGATCTTCGCGCCGATACCGGGCACCTGGCGCAACGTCGCCTCATCCGCCCGCAGGATAGCGTGTAAATCATCGCCAAAGTGAGCGAGCAACGCTTTAAACGTCTTGCCGCCCAGTTGTTTACACAGGCTCAAGCCCACCCACGCTGGATCAAGCACTTATTCTTCCTCAAAGTACTCGACCAAAGACAACAGCATCGCGTTCATAAAGTTATTGACGTGGCGAATTAAAGTCGCCCATTCCGGCGTACTGCGCGGCGGGGTGATCTCCGACCAGGTCAAAATGGCATTAATTACAAACTCGCTGAAGTAGAAAAACCCGCGCATCGCTTGCGGCAAGCTCAGGCCATCATCGACCAATTCTTGCGCGTAAGACTTGCCCAGGCGAATAGCGACGGATAAGCCCTCATCCGGCGCACCATCAGCCAAATATTTACGTAATGCGTCCAGTAGTTCGCGGCCTTGCGTGCGCATGGATGAGCGCGTGTTTTCGCTCATGGCGGCGTACCAGGGCACGTTAGTCAGCATCCCATCGCCCACTTCCATACGGGCTTGCCCCAACGCATTTTGGATAATGACCTGTACTTCAGTCGGTTGTACGTCACGCACTTGCTGCGACTGCGCCAGCGCCTTTAAATCCGCCTTACGAAAACGGCGATGCCCGCCCGGTGTCCGGCGGGAGTTCAGTTCGCCCCGGTCGGCCCAGTTGCGCACCGTCGCCGGATGCACGCCTAAAACCTCCGCTGCATGGCGCAAACTGACCCAATCTTGATTGTCGTCTGCCATCGTTTTCTCCCATTGTGTTCACTGTGCATATTATAACACTAGGGGCGCACGCCCAACACAATGTTAACATCTCGATATTGCCCATCGCGGTAAACACGCATCGTCACGACATCCCCAGGGCGCGTGTTGCCAGCCAGATAACCAACAAGCATATCAAAACCGCTCAAGGGTTGGCCGTCCAACTCTGTCACCACGTCAATACTCGTTGGGGAGTCATTGAGCAAACCACCGACCCCCGCCGGGCTGTCGGTCGCCACGTTGGTAATCGCGATACCGCCAATATCATTGGGCAGATTATAATTCTCGATGATGTCGATAGTCATATCCACGCCATTGATCCCCAGGTAACTATAGGTCACCTGCCCAGTTTCGACGATCTCGCGGATGACACGCTGGACTAAATTTGCCGGGATCGCAAAGCCAATACCGCTATTACTCGCCTGCTCACTGAGGATCTGCGCGTTAATGCCGATCACTTCGCCATTTAAATTAAGCAAGGGGCCGCCGCTATTACCGGGGTTAATCGCCGCGTCCGTTTGGATCACCGCGCCGACTTCAAACTGTGTAAATCCGGTGATGGTGCGATCTAACGCGCTGATAATACCGCTGGTCAGTGTCCAATTTTGTCCGAATGGGCTACCAATCGCTAACGTCGTCTGCCCGACGGCTACTTCCGATGTATCAGCAAATGTCACGGGTTGGAGCTTAATCATGGGTAAATCAACCTTGAGCAACGCCAGGTCGGACGCAGCATCAAAGCCGACGAGTTCGGCCAGCACAATCGTATTGTCATAAAAATTAAGGACTATACGTTCGCCGCCTTCAACAACGTGATAATTGGTGATGATATGCCCGGCATGATCTACCACAAACCCAGTGCCTGTGCTCCAAGGTTGCCAGATGCCCGCCCGATATTGATCGACGCTGATAGAAACAACCGACGGCACGACCGCATCATAAACGGTGGTGTAAGCCGTGTCACCTTCCGGCTGTGCCATGACAGAAATTGCAGGCGCGACGATCATACCCAAAAAGAAGGTGCACAACAAAACAATGAGGAGGATAAAGTTTTGTCTGGACATGGGAAAATCCTTTGGCTTAATCATGCCAGAATCATAGCACGGAGTCGGTTAACATGATCCGGCGAACAAGTAAAAAATGTATAAATACGCTACAATAATCGCTATATTAGTCGAATATAGGATTTTGCCTGATGTCTACGGTGAACTTTACCGATGTACAATCCGCTATGGAACGCTTACGCGATGCCACCAACCGCACGCCGATTATGACATCGCGCACCCTAAACGCCCGTGTCGGCGGTGAAGTCTATCTCAAGTGTGAGAATTTACAGCGCGTCGGCGCATTTAAGTTTCGCGGCGCATACAACGCCATCAGTCGATTGAGCAATGCCGAACGCGAACGCGGAGTCATCACCTATTCGTCGGGCAACCATGCGCAAGCAACCGCGCTTGTGGGGCAACTACTCGGCGTAAAGACGACCATCGTCATGCCGACGAACGCCCCCACGACCAAACGCGCCGCCACCGAAGGCTATGGCGCAGAGGTCATCCCCTACAACCCGGATGAACAAGATCGTAAACAACTCGCGGAGCAACTCGCAGCGGAACACGGTTACTTTGTGCTGCCGCCTTACGATCATCCGCACGTTATCGCCGGGCAAGGCACAACAGCTTATGAACTGCTCCAAGATGTGCCGGATTTAGACTTATTGCTGGTATGCTGTGGCGGCGGCGGCCTCTTGAGTGGGTGCGCTATCGCTGCCAAAGGCTTGAGCAAGAAAATCAAGGTCATCGGCATTGAACCCGAACTTGCTGACGATGCGACCCGCTCCTTCCAGACGAAGACACTACAGACGGTCTACAACCCGCCAACTATTGCCGATGGCACGCGCACGCCGTCCTTGGGTGAAAATTACACCTTTAAGCTGGTGTTGGATTATGTCGATGATATGCGCACGGTCAGCGAAGACGCAATTAAAGACGCGGTGCGCTTCGCCTTCTACCGTCTCAAACAAGTCGTGGAGCCATCCGGCGCGTTGGCACTCTCTGCGCTGTTAAGCGGCGTGGTGGATGCGACCCATAAAAAGGTGGGCGTAATCGTCAGCGGTGGTAATATAGATGCCGATGTGATGACAATGATTCTTAGAGTTTAGGCCACTAAAGGTTGTTAAAAAAATGAAATTTGAAAGCCCCATTCAAGATAGCTACACACCAGAAACCGCGATCTGCTATGGTTGCGGCATCAATAACCCGGATGGCTTACACATCAAAACATATTGGGATGGCGAATTCGGCATATGCAACTTTAGCCCCTGGGCGGCGCATACCGCGTTCCCCGGTGTGGTGTATGGCGGCCTCATCGCCAGTTTGATCGATTGTCATAGCATCGGCACGGCCATCGCTGCGTTTTATGATCACGAAGGCCGCCACCCAGAAGATAACGGCGAAGTAATTACCTGCGTCACAGGCAAATTAGAGATCAGCTATCTCAAGCCAACGCCGCACGGCCAACCGCTGCTGCTGCGAGCACGGGTGGAGAGCATCAGCGATAAAAAAGCAGTCATCCTATGTGATGTACTGGCCGATGATGTGGTAACCGCTACGGGGCACACCATCGCCGTCCGCGTGCCATCGCGCATGGTCACCGGCGGCCATTACAAAAAGGACGCATAACAATGACAACCATTTACCTGATCCGGCACGGCGAAGTCCACAACCCGGACGCGATTTTATATGGACGCATCCCCGGATTTCGCATCAGCGATAACGGCCATGCACAAGCGCAAGCCGCCGCCGCATATCTCGCAGATCAACCGCTAGAAGCGATCTACGCCAGCCCGCAGCAACGCGCCCAAGAGACCGCCGCGCACATCGCCAAACCCCACCAACACCCCATCACAACCGATGAGCGCCTAGACGAAAGCTACACCATCTACGAAGGCCACCCCTTAACGGAGATGGCCGCTAAAGACTGGGATTTGTACACAGGTGTACCGGCACCCTATGAACAACCGGATGACATCCTCACGCGCACACTGGATTTTATCGCCCACACCCAGCGAACATATCCCGGCCAGCAGGTCGCCGCTGTGACACATGGCGATGTCGTGGTCTTCGCCTATATGCATTTCAAAGGCATCTACGGCAACATCAAGCAACGCACGCAACTTTATCAACACGGCATTCAGGACGCATACCCGGCGACAGCATCCATCACAACGCTGACATTTACGGATGATGACACGCCAACTGTTACATATAATCGCCCGTATTGAACCGTTGAAAACCAAGCTCAACCTATGCTACACTACGCCTAACGTTCGACTATAGCTGACAGGAGTCCACGCTATGATTTTTACACCGGGTTTTGAGGTAACCCGCTCTTCTCTTATGTAGCGGCATATCGTCGCGCCCCCCCATTGCTCACCCATGTATTTGTCCATACCAGGGTAATTGGTACAATTGCCACCGTTCAACGCACTGGAACAAATAACGAGGTAAAGAGCAAAACCCTATGACCTACGATCCACAACAATTTGAAGCCAAATGGCAAGACAAATGGGAAGAAAGCGGCCTGTATCGCAGCAAGGTCGATTGGAGCAAGCCCAAACATTACGCGCTGACCATGTTGCCCTACCCTAGTGGCGACCTGCACATCGGCCACTGGTTCGCCATGACCCCATCCGATGCCCGCGCCCGTTACATGCGCATGAAGGGCTATAATGTCCTGTTCCCGATGGGCTTTGACGCTTTTGGCCTACCCGCAGAAAACGCCGCCGTGCAGCGCAACATCCACCCGGCGATCTGGACATACGACAATATCGAACGGATGCGCAAGCAATTAAAAAGCATGGGCGCGATGTTCGACTGGGAACGCGAGGCGATCAGTTGCGAGCCGAGCTATTACAAATGGACAGAATGGTTTTTCAAGAAGTTCTACGAGGCCGGGTTAGCCTATCGCGGCGAAGCGATGGTCAACTGGTCGCCGACGCTGCAAACCGTGCTGGCGAATGAGCAAGTCATCGACGGCAAAGACGAACGCACCGGGCAACCTGTCATCCAAAAGATGATGACGCAGTGGTTCTTCCGCTACAAGCGCCATGCGGATGAAATGCTGAACTTCGACAACGTCGATTGGCCGGAACCCGTCAAGATCATGCAGAATAATTGGATTGGCCGCAGCGAAGGCGCACAAGTCACTTTCCCGGTTGTCGATACGGACGCATCCATCACCGTTTACACCACCCGCCCGGATACGCTGTGGGGGGCGACGTTTATGGTGTTAGCACCGGAGCATGATCTGGTCGATAGCATCACAACTGATGACCAACGCGAAGCAGTCACCGCTTACCGCGAAGCCGCCGCCAAAGCTACCGAGATTGAGCGTACCGCCGAAGACCGCGAAAAGACAGGGGTCTTTACTGGCGGCTATGCCATCAATCCGGTGAACGACGAACGTATTCCCATCTGGATCGCGGATTACGTCATGGTTACCTATGGCACCGGCGCGATTATGGCTGTGCCTTATGGCGATCAACGCGACTTTGAATTTGCGCGTAAGTTCGGCCTGAAGATTACCGCCATCATCAAGCCGGAGGGTGCCGACGAAGCGCCCGACCCGGATACCATGCCCGAAGCCTACGCTGGACCCGGCACGGTTATCAACAGCGGACCGATTAACGGCACCGTACATAATGGCGGCAAAGGCCGCAAGAGCGAAGCCATCGCCGCCGCTATCGACCATCTGGAAAAAGAAGGTGTCGGCCAAGAGTCGGTTAATTATCGTCTGCGCGATTGGCTGATTAGCCGTCAACGCTATTGGGGTTGCCCCATCCCGATGATCCACCGCGA
>DAOTTT010000074.1:0-12996 GCA_034437635.1 Anaerolineae bacterium
CCTATGTATTCGCCCGTAACGTAGCCCTTGCCCTTCGGCATGGCTGAGGCTGGTCAACATGGGCTTACGGTTTCCCGCAAGCCACCCGCTTCAGCGGGTGGTCGTTGACTGAATCAAAATGTGACGCCTTCGGACAAGTAATTAACTGACAGGAGTATAGCATAGATTAGTCTGCATTCCTAATCAGCACGGTATGAATTTGTACATCTGACATACTATACCCCAATATAGGCCATCTGTACCATTAAGCCTTTAGCTCGACAGTACAATGAGCGGGTCATTTTGGGTTTGTTCTTGTGGTAGACGGGCCTGCATACTGTATGGACCAGTCCATGTCACCTCGACATTGGCGAGTTTACCAAACCAGTCGCCATCGTCCTCAAAGAACACGAGCTTATTTTGTGGGGTACGCCCGCGCCACTTGCCCTTATGCTTATCTTCTACCAACACTTCCACAACTTGACCCAGATACTGACTGTTGATTTCGGCCACAACTTGCGCTTGCAGGTCATCTAACATGCGGTGACGGCGTTTTTTCTCTTCTTCCGGCACATCGTCTTCCATGCGGCGTGCGCTGACAGTATGCGGGCGTGGGCTATACCGTGCCAAGTGCGCCTTATCTAGCTTAAGATCCGCGAGCAAGTTATAGGTATCCATAAATTGCTCGTCAGTCTCGCCACAGAAGCCGACGATAATATCGGTATGAATAGCGACGTTAGGGATGCGCGCGCGGATGCGAACGACCAGATCACGATATTGCTGATTGGTATAGCCACGCTTCATATTTTCCAACACGGTATCGTTCCCCGCTTGCACAGGCACTTCGATGTGTGGCATCACACGCGGCAGTTCTGCGACGGTATCCAGCAGTTTGTCATCCATCCAGTTGGGATGGCTCGTCAAGAAGCGGATCCGCTCTAGGCCGTTTTCTTCTGCGACACTGTGGATTACCCGCAGCAAGTCGGATAAATCCGGCCCGTCGAGGATATCTTTACCGTAGCGATCGACAATCTGCCCAAGTAATGTGACCTCTTTAATGCCTTGTTGCGCCAAGCTGCGCACATGAGCGACAACTTCACCAATGCTGCGGCTGCGCTCCACACCCCGCCGGAACGGAATAATGCAGAAGCTACAGGCGTGCGAGCAACCGTAAACCACCGGCACATGCGCACTGATGAGATTGCCCGCTTCGTGCTCCGGCAAAATCAAATCACCATCTTGGATGGCATCGCGCTCTTCGCGCTTGTCGGCTTCGTAAGCCATCAATTCCGCTTCGGTCATGCGGTCTTGTAGGAATTCGACCATTGGCGTTGGCTCGGATGGCGGCAAGAAGACATCGACAAACGGCAGCTTTTTGCGTAAGTTGACTGGGTCTTTGATCCCAACCATGCAGCCCATCACACCGATGACCTTATCAGGTTGCTTTTCTTTTAATGCACGCAGCATCAATAGGCGATTCATCGCTTTGTCTTCCGCACTTTGGCGCACCACACAGGTATTCACAACCAAAATATCGGCTGTATCCGGGTCTTGTGCGGCGTTATGCCCCATGCGCTCTAATTCTGAAGCAAGATGCTGAGAGTCGGCTGTGTTCATTTGACAGCCGAAAGTCCAAATATGATAGTCCATGTTATCGCAGGCAATTTAGCTTATACACATGAGACAATTGTATAGGATGGGGTCGGGAGCGTCAATGTCAGGCACGCGCCTGTACGTCAAGGTGTACCCCGCCGAAGCTACCCCCGCCCTGGTCGGACACACAGACCAAGCGCATCGCAATCACGTTGAGGCCAGCGGCAACCTTTAGCGAAATATCAAAGGCCGAAGACCGCCCGCTAGCGACTTCGCCAAGGAGTTCCCCGTTAAAGAAAACCTGCACTTCATCGGGTGTTTTATCCACCACGAGCCGAATAATCGTATTTTGACGATAATCATCCAAGTTGATCTCTCGGCGGAACCAGTCCGCGCCAGATTGCATCGCTGATGATACCGCCCAGTCATTGAGCGACGGCAACGGGATCCACATCGTTAAGTCGATGTCGGTTTGCTCAAGTTGTTGACGGCCATTTTCCGCAAAGAAATACAGCCAGTCGTTGTTAAGTGAAATCATGTTTTGTTGTCTCATACCTTGCATTATAGCAGTGCCTCAACTAGACAGACAATTAAACCCGTACAATAAACAGATTAAAAGGTGCTACCCGCATCTGCGCCCATGCGTTAAAATATGCACAAATTCACCAAAAAGCGCAACGAAAGGTCTTTAATGAGAAATTTATCTGTGATAGTTCTGCTCTTGACGGCGCTCGTCGTGGGAGCTTGCGGTTCTTTTGCAGAGCCACCGCCCAATTCTGCCACATTAGAGGCGGAAGCCGCCGAAGCCGTGATTACCGAAGAAGAAGTGGTTGAGGAAGTCGCCCAAGTTGAGCCGACAAGCACACCGCTACCACCGACACCCACCACACTACCGCCGACAGCAACCCCTACACCACTCCCGCCCACGCCGGAGCCAACCGAAGAAGTCGCTGCGCTTTCCCCTGAAGAAGAAAACATCGTCTTTTTCATCAGCGATTTTAGCAGCCCGGACAACGGCGAAATCCTGTTCAACGAAAATTACGAGGTGACGATGAACGATGGTTCAATCGGCGCATGGGCGTGCAGCGTATGCCATAATGTCAACAGCGATGAAGCCGGTACCGGCCCAGGTATGCTCAACTTGCCAAGCAATGCGGGCGAGCGCGTCCCCGGTCAACCTGCGGAACTCTATATCTATAATTCAATCGTTCATCCTAATGATTACATCGTCGAAGGATATGATGAAGGCGTTATGCCCGTTGGCTATGCGGAGATCTTCAGCGAGCAAGAGCTTTATGACCTTGCAGCTTATATCCTGTCCATCGGCGGATAACATCCACTCAGGCGAGGTCATCCTCGCCTTTTTTATTATCACTATCAAACGTAAACAGTTATAAGTTTTTAGTCGATAATCTTGACTTGAATGATGTTGCAAGGTCTACTTCAAGTTTTAAAAGACCAAAAACTGAGAACTAAAAACTAACCGAAGGTTACTAAAGGAGTTACAATGACTATTGAACCAAAGACTCTCGCTTTAATCGCCCATGATGGCAAAAAAGACGAGATGCTTTTATTCGCACGTAACAACAAAGACGTTCTCGCGCGGCACGCACTCATCGCCACCAACACGACCGGCACACAATTAGTCGAGCAAGTCGGCCTCGTCGTTACACGGATGCTATCGGGCCCTATAGGTGGTGATGCGCAGATCGCCGCTCGTGTTGCAGAAGGCCGCATCGCAGCGGTGTTTTTCTTCCTTGATCCACTAGGCAAGCATCCGCACGACCCCGATATTCAAAGCCTGCTGCGCATCTGTAACGCGCATGATGTGCCGCTGGCGACTAATCCCGCAACAGCAGCTTATATCATCTCGGAAAAGGCGCTCTAATTACTCCATGCGTTCGGCGCGGCGTATCGCCCATGCGAGCATTCCATCAGCCAAGATCGCCTGGACAAGAACTACCCCCATCATCGCCGCGCCCAACAAAATACCATACGGCACATCAATCCAAATTTGAGCGCCGAAGAAACCCAGATACAAGAAGCTCAAGCCCCAGTCACCAATAGCTGCGAAGCTCAACAACAGCACCCATATCAGGCCATCGCTCAAGCCGATCGCTGCACCATCTAAGCGGAACTGTTCAACAAAGACCACCAACCCCGCCAGCATTGCGATACGAATCGCAATCAAAAGCACTTGCGTCATGACGATGTAAATGCGCTGTTTAACCAATGTAGACAACAACAGACCGAAAGCCGCGTCAAAGCCTGTAGCCGTTATTGGGAGCAAGAGCGAAGCCGTCATCAACAAGGCCACCAACAACACACTCACCGGGACGCTGACTTGTGGCGTGATGCTGCCCGTCAAATTTTGCAGATACTCCCCTTGGAATGCGGTGAGGTCAAAGAGTAACGCGCCGATCAACACCAACCGCACAGCCAACAACAGGCTAAACACCCCCCGCAAGCGGAAGAATACCGTCGCGCTCCAACTGGTGCGTAGGGTAAGCGCCGTGCCCGCACTGGTCATACGCAAGTTATCCCAAACACGTCGCCGCCGTTCTTCGCCAATTGTGCTGATCGTCGTTAGCAATACGGTTAGCTGCACCCCAACTTGTAGAATAAAAATCGGCCAGAACAGCAATTCCGACACAAGCAAGCTAAACGGCAAATCGAGCGGGTTTTCCTCAAAAAAATTACTCGCATTAGCTAACCCGACGAGAAATAAAACACCGATTGAGAAGATCAAAAACAAAAAGCGCGTATATCGGGCAGAGCGTGTCTCCGGCAAGCTGCGGCGCTCAAGCGTATACCGTAATACCGGATGTCCTGGGCGCATCCAAACCGGGAGTTCTCCCACAAGCCGCTTAATCATGTAACTGTATCCTTGCCTAACGTTCAGGTAGTTTACCAGGGATGGATGCTGCCATCCCAACGGTAAAATACGCCTGTATCTGCCAGCGAAAGGTTATCAATGACCTGGATGATACCCGCAGCAGAGTCTTGTGGGGTGATGGACGCACTTTGCCCCCCCATCTCAGTCTGTACCCAACCAGGGTGTAACGTGATGACTGTCACGCCATCAGATTTAAAATCACCAGCAAGCCCGCGTGTCACCATATTCAAACCGGCTTTACTGGTACAATACGCATAGAGACCACCGCTTGTCTTGCTGGATAGCGCCCCTAATTGTGATGATATATTGACGACGCAAGGCGCTTGCCCCTTTCGTAACAATGGCGCTAGGGCTTGTGTGACCATCAACGGCGCAACCGTGTTAACCTCCAGTGTGCGCATCATCATCTCAGCGGAAATCGAGTCTAAGTCAGACCCGCGATCAATCAATACACCCGCGTTGTTAATCAGCATGTCCAAGCCATCGGTGGTGCTAGCGACCTGCTGGACCATCGCCGCGATTTGATCGGCATCGGTGACATCCAATTGCAGGATATGCAAGCGATCCGATTGGTGCGCTTGGAGCGCGTTTGCTGCATCAGGTTGTCGCGCCGTTGCAAAAATCTGCACATCCGGTTGTGCAAGATACTGCTTGGTTAGCTCAAGGCCGATGCCCCGGTTTGCGCCTGTAATTAAAATACGTCGCATCTACTCAGTCATCTTTCAGCAATTTGACGATTTGTATAGCTGTTTTATCGTCAATACGATCTTTTGACAGATAGTTATTTTGCAGTCGCTTAAGCAATGAGGTCAAGTGTGTGGCGGGCACCACCGGATCTTTTACAATCAACCGAGCAAGGGGGTCATCGTGGATGAAGACGATCACACCGAACACGGGAACATCCGCGATGCCGTGTTCGGCACAGAAGCGCCGCAGCGCCTTGATGTCTTCCACCACTTCTTCAGTAGGGTTACGCATCATCAGCGGTCGCCAATTGCCGGACTTATCCGCCCGCATCCATTTACTTTTCTCGTTGAGAAACTTACCCTCAGAATCCAACGTGCGAAACGCCAAAACCCCCGGCGGCCCCACTAACACTGCGTCAATGTAGCCCAACTTACGCCGATTAACGTTACGGATAAACGTATAACCGTCGTCAAAGTGCGCCTTTAAAAATTCCCCTACGCTGAAAGCTGTGGTGTTTTCCGCCTTAGTGGTCGCCGCACGGATGCCTAAGCCAACGCCAATCAAAGCGATGAGCACACCAGAGAACAAAAAGGCCGTGCGTGCAAACTCGACAAATTCCACCGAGTCGCGGCTTGTCGGCAAGACATACAACGCTAAAGCCAAAATCGTCAACAAGATGCCACCAGAGACCAACACGAACGCCCACTCGAACATGCTCCGGGTGCGCCGTGCAATTGAGTTTATCGGGGCTACGTGTTTCATGTGGTTTTATTATCGGACTTATCCGGCGATTTTGGTTCTTCTTTTTCTTCCACCGGCTTTACCGCTGGTGGCACATCTTTTTTATTACGCCGTTGCACGATCGTCTCTTCCAAGATCTTTTGTAGCTCGGCAAATTTCGGTAGCGGTTTATAGATTAAACGATCCGCCCCGGCTTGTGTCTTGACTTCAGTTTCTTCGTCCGGTGTGAGCTTATATGCGGTCGTCAACACGATCGCAATATCACCCAAGGCTTCGCTTTTGCGCAAGCGTTCCCCGACTGCCGGGCCGTTGATCTCCCCTGGCAGGCGAATATCGAGCAAAGCAAGCTCCGGTAGTTCTCCTTGGAAGCTGTCGCTATCCACATCATCAATCCAAGAGACCGCCTCTTCTCCATCGACAAAGGCGACCCCCTCAATACCCCAAATTCCGAACATCGCCAGTAACACCTCATAGATATCTGGCTCGTCCTCAACAACCATCCATGTAGACAAGGTTTTCTGTCACCTTTCACAATTAACGCTACATATACGATACAATGATAAAATTATTACATGCATTCAGCAAATTTCTGCGTTAAATTCTATAGTGGGCGAACACACAAGTTCGGTATACTATAGATAAACTACTTGGCGCGAACAAAGAAGGGGCGAATCTTGAACTGGTTAATCGTCGAAGACGAAGCAGACATTCGCAATTTGGTAGCTATGATGTGCCAGGTTTGGGGCAATGTCCCTATGACCTATGAGAGTGGTCAAAAAGCATGGGATTGGTTAGACTCTGTTGAAGCTGGCACATACACCGGTGATCTGCCAGATTTTGCATTGATGGACATCCGTATGCCCGGTAAGCGGGGTAACGAAATCTCAGCCCGCATCCGCACTTTGCCGTCTCTCGAGCACATTCCGATCGTCCTCATGACGGCCTTCGTCATGAGCGAAGAAGAAATGAACAAGATGAAATCCGAATTTGGCGTTGATGATGTCATCAATAAGCCGCTGCCGGATTTCGACCGTTTACGTACAATCCTGTACACCATTATCGAGAAAAAGCAAAAGGAAAACGCAAGCAAAGCGGCCAAACCGCAAGCGAGCGAACCTGCACAGCCAGCAGCCAAGGCCGAGCAGCCAGACCCAAAGCCACCAGCATCCCCTGGTGCCGATGTCACGCGGCCTAGCCGCCCACCGACAGACACAACAGATGACGACAAAGATAAACCGGATCAAACGGGGTAATGGCAGATCAAACAGATCGCGAGACGCAAGTTGGCAACACACTCGGTCGCATCAATATTTTTGCCGCACTCACCGAGCGGTTGTTTAGCCGTTTTTACAATGGGTTGAACAATCGCTCTCAGGCTGAAGCCGAGCGTGAGCGCCGCCAACAACGGCGGCAACAACTCGAAGCCAAAATCGCACAGGCCAAGCGTATCGCCACACACAACAAAAAACTGCGCCAGCAACTCGCCACACAATCCGATGAGGTCGAGCGATTAGGCGGTATCCTAGCAGCCATTGATGAAGGCATCATCATGCAAGACACCGAAGGCCGTATCGCCTACATCAACCGCGCTGCGCGTGAACTCCTTGGCAATCAAAAAAACTTTTGGGATAGCGAGCTTGGGCTGCTCTTCGCAGAGCATAACCCACAAGAACATGACATCAGTTCGGAAATTGCCCCACTCGGCGAGCCACAACGCATACAGGTCAACAACATCATCTTAGGGGCACAACTCGCAGCAATCACCAATGATGATGGCGAACGCCTGGGCACCATGATGGTACTACGCGATGTCACACGCGATGCCCTGGCCGACCGCCTTAAAGATCAGTTCGTCACCGCTATTTCGCACGAACTCAAAACCCCTATGACCGTCATCAAAGGTATGGGCGAAGTGCTTAAAAACCAACCGGAGGATAAGCCACCCAACCGCCGCTTGCTGGAAACGCTCACCCGCAATGTTGACATCTTAGATCGCATGGTGGTTGAGCTTCTCGACGTATCCGAGATGGGTGCAGGCACGTTCGACATCCGCGAAAACCCCATCGACCTAGAGGAAATGCTCTGGTCAATCGTCAAAGGCGCAGAGCCGGAGATCAGCAAAAAGCGCCTGGATGTCACCGTGATGATTCGCAATGCCGCTACCCTAAAGTTAAAAGGCGATGAGGAAAGGTTACGGTGGGCACTAGGTCATCTGCTGCAAAACAGCATTTATTACACGGAGTCTGACGGGCACATCCGCTTACAAGTAGGGCTAGACGAACAAGAGCCGCAATACATGCGCATTGACTTTGTTGATAGCGGTGTGGGCATTGCGGATAAAGATGTCCCTCATATTTTTGAGCGATTTTACCGGGGCGACCCACGCGATACACACGGCAAACTCGTTGACCCGCGTGGTTTGGGTCAAGGGCTATTCATCGCACGGACAGTAGCAGAAGCACATAAGGGCTACTTGGGACTACTTAAGACGGCTGTGGGCGAAGGCAGCATCTTTACGCTTGTCCTACCAATACACGATTAGTCCTTGCAACATTGTCATCAACTTCGTTACAATTTATCATGATCATTAGAAAATCATAAATCTCAGGAGGGAGTGCTTGTGGGCGCAATAGGAGCATTTACGTTTGTCCTGCACAGTCATCTGCCATATGCACGTTTAGCCGGGCGATGGCCGCACGGCGAAGAATGGATCCACGAGGCCGCCAGCGAAACTTACATTCCGCTGTTACAGACGCTCTATGACCTCAAAGAAGAGGGGATCAATTACAAGCTAACTGTCGGCATCACCCCAATCCTTGCCGAGCAATTAGCCGATGAGTTGGTACTCGACCACTTCGACCAATACCTTGACGATAAGATTGCGGCTGCCAAGCGCGATATTGTTTACTTTGGGGAACCCGAAGCTACTGTCGAAGAAATTGAAGAGACCGAAGAAGACGTAGAAGAAAAGCCCGGTAGCGAGAAGTTCAGCAAGAAGCAACAACCGATCACGACACACTCCACAGCCGACACGCATCTGCGCTACTTGGCCGAGTGGTATCAGCAATGGTACGAAGGCATCAAACAAGCCTTCGACCAACGCTTTAACCGCGACATCATTGGCGCATTCCGTCAATTGCAAGACGAAGGTTATATCGAGATCACGACCAGCGCCGCCACACACGGCTATCTGCCGCTTTTGGGGCACGACAGCGCCATTCGTGGGCAACTACGCACTGGCATTGCCAGTTATAAACGCCTGTTCGGACGCGCCCCACGTGGAATCTGGCTACCAGAATGCGCCTACCGTCCGGCATACATCAACGAAGACGGCACTGTGCGCCCTGGTATTGAATCCTTCCTTGCGGAAGAAGACATCAAGGTCTTTTTCAGCGAAACACACACCATCACCGGGGGGCAACCAGTAGGCGTCGCCGCTGGCGATGTGATCGGCCCATATGGTGCTATCAAACGGCGTTATGTCATCCCGGTGTCAACACAGCAATATCTCACACCAAAACGCGATGTCACAACCTATCAACCCTACTACGTCAGCGAGACCGTCAACGGTCACGATACCGAATCCCATTCCGGCGTGAGCGTCATCGGGCGCAACAATCGCACCGGACAACAAGTATGGAGTGCCGACTGGGGCTATCCCGGCGATTTTGACTACCGCGAATTCCACAAAAAAGCAGGCACCAGCGGCTTGCAATACTGGCGCGTTACCGGCGCTAAGACCGATCTCGCCCACAAAGATTATTATCATCCAGAATGGGCGACCTATAAGGTTGACCAACATGCCGAACATTTCGCCCATCTCGTCGGTGATCTGCTGCGTGAATACTATAACGACAACGGCGAACCTGGCTTAATCGCATCAAACTATGATACTGAGCTATTCGGTCACTGGTGGTTTGAGGGCGTAGCATGGTTGGGCAAAGTGCTACGCCATCTGGCAGAAAACCCCGACATCGAGCTGACAACCGCCAGCAATTATGTGGAAGCGCACCCACCACAACAAGTGCTCCACATCCCGGAAAGCTCCTGGGGTGCAGGTGGCAACCACTTCACATGGAACAACGGCGAAACCGCCTGGATGTGGAAGCCCATCCACGAAGCAGAAAGCCGTATGGAAGCCCTCACGCGGCAATATGGCACCCCAAGCGAAGATCAACTGCTTGTGCTCAACCAAGCTGCGCGTGAAGTGCTGTTGATGCAAAGTTCCGATTGGCCGTTCTTGGTCACGACGGGGCAAGCGCGTGAATACGCTATTCAACGTTACAGCCAGCATCTTGAGCGGTTTAACAAATTAGTGGATAGCCTAGACAGTGGTGCGCCAGATGTTGAAATGGCACGGGAGCTTTACGAACTCGATAAAGTCTTCCCGGATATTGACTATCGCTGGTTTGCAAATTAATTTTTTATCGGAGGGGTATACATAGTTTACCCCTTTTTTACTAGGAGCATTGTGTGAAAGTTCTTTTTATCAGTGCAGAAGCAGCCCCCTTTGCTAAGGTGGGCGGCATGGCTGACGTTGTTGGCTCCCTGCCCAAAGCGCTCCGCCAACAAGACATTGATGCCCGGATACTGATGCCCGGCTATGGTTTCATCAATCACAGTCAAAACGCCATCAGTCATTTACTCAGTTTTGACCAACCGTTACGATCCGGTAGAGCCGCCGTCAATGTGTATACGACGGTGAGGGACACTGTGCCATTCTACTTTATACAGAGTTGGCCTTACTTCGGCAATGAGCGCACCGTTTATACCGAATGGGATTGGGATGTCCCGCGTTTTATCAACTTCAACCAAATCATCATAGGGGCGATCTGGGCACTCAATGAAAACCTAGGTTGGTTGCCAGATGTCATTCATGTGAACGATTGGCACACTGGATTAGTGCCCTTCCTCATCCAGGAAGCGGGCAAACATACCCCGGCTTGGCGGTCCATCGCTACCCTCTTGAGCATCCATAATCTAGCCTATCAAGGCGATCATATCGGCGGCTTTTTGTGGGAAGCAGGCATCCCCGGACGACACCACCACGACTTAGAAGCACGCGACTTAACCGACAACATGCTTGCTATCGCTATCGCATATAGCGACATCGTGACGACCGTCAGCCCACGCTACGCGACAGAAATTCAATATCCGTATATGGGCTACGGGCTGGATGAACTCATCCGCACCCGCGCCCATGATAGCGTATATGGCATCCTCAACGGCATTGACCTCGACCTATGGGACCCAGAAACAGACCCTAACGTTGCCGAAAATTATACGGTCAAAAACTTTGTGGAAAAACGCGCCATCAACAAAGCCCATCTCCAACGGCAAGCCGGCTTGCCGGAAAACCCGGACACGCTGTTAATCGGCATGGTCAGCCGCTTAGTATGGCAAAAGGGCATAGACCTTGCTGTGCCCGCATTACGCCAGTTTTTGGCCGGTTATGATGCGCAATTCGTCGTACTTGGCTCCGGCGAAGCCGAACTAGAACACGACCTATGGAAGTTAGGCAACGACTTCAATTGGAAAGTACGCGCCTACCTGCAATACAACGCCGCCGCCGCCCAAGCCATCTATGCGGGGAGTGATCTTTTCCTCATGCCGAGCCACTTTGAACCCTGTGGCATGGGGCAAATGATCGCCATGCGCTATGGCTCTCTGCCATTAGTACGCAATACCGGCGGGTTGGCGGATACAGTGGAAAACTACGATAACGGTAATGGCGAACACGGCACCGGATTCGTGTTCAGCTGGGAGGAAAGTCAAGCGATTTCAGGGACATTGCGATGGGCATTCCAGACTTACACCAAAAATCGTGCCGCTTGGCATCGTATGCAGCAACGTGCAATGCAACAAGATTTTAGTTGGGATAAAAGTGCCCAGCAATATATTAAACGTTATCAACAAGCTTATAAAGAGAGGTAATTTTTTTCATGAAAATAAAAGCTGTTATTTTGGCCGGTGGTGAAGGCACACGTTTAGCCAGTCTCACCAAAAAACGCGCGAAACCCGCCGTTCCTTTTGGCGGCAAGTACCGCATCATCGACTTTACATTGAGCAATTGTGTCAATTCGAACATCTTTGATGTACTTGTGCTAACGCAATATCGACCGCACAGCTTAATGGACCATATTGGCAAAGGCCGACCCTGGGACTTAGACCGGAGTTTTACTGGCGGTGTGCAGATTTTACAGCCCTTTAAGGGACAGTTCGACACGGACTGGTATGCAGGCACCGCCGACGCAGTCGCCCAGAATATCAATTTTGTGCGTCATGGCCGTCCAGAATACGTACTCATCCTCTCCGGCGATCACATTTATGAGATGGATTACGACGTACTTATTCAGTTCCACCGGGAGCGTGGTGCAGATGCGACGGTTTGCGCTATCCGCGTGCCAATGGAAGATGCTCCTCGTTTCGGCATCTTGGATATTGAAGACGATTACCGCATCAAAGATTTTGTGGAAAAACCCGCAGCCCCCCCCGGCAACCTCGCCAGCATGGGCGTTTATGTGTTTAATTACTCCGTTCTGGAAGAATATCTTCAGATCGATCAACAAGACCCAGAATCCGACAAAGACTTTGGCCGTAACATCGTGCCGAAAATGTTAAACGATGGTGCGAGTGTGTTCGCTTATAACTACGGCGGGTATTGGATCGACGTGGGAACCGTTGATGCCTACTGGGAAGCGCATATGGATCTGTTGGAGCAACCACCATCACTTAATCTCAACGACCGGACATGGATCATCCACACCCGCAGTGAGGAGCGCCCGCCCGTTCGTATTCATAACCAGACGACGATCCGCGATAGTCTCATCACAGACGGGGCAGTCATTGCAGAAGGGGCAGTCGTAGAGCGTTCCGTCCTCTCGCCAGGGGTTTACGTCGGCCCAGGGGCTGTTATCCGCGAGTCTGTCGTGCTAAATGACGCTTATATCGAGGCGAACGCCGTCGTAGAACGCGCCATTGTGGATAAAATAGCAGTTGTTGGTCATGGTGCGCACGTTGGCCGTAAAGATGGCGACATTACCAGCGTTGGCAAGAATGCACATGTTCCAGCAGGACACACTGTTGGGGCGGGGTGTATT
>DAOTTT010000075.1:0-5547 GCA_034437635.1 Anaerolineae bacterium
CCTATGTATTCGCCCGTAACGTAGCCCTTGCCCTTCGGCATGGCTGAGGCTGGTCAACATGGGCTTACGGTTTCCCGCAAGCCACCCGCTTCAGCGGGTGGTCGTTGACGCGGATTATCGCTTTCTGTCACTTGCTTTTTCAACGCTATTGTAACTTAAGGCAAAGCAACATCCCACAGCGGATAAAACCCACCTGTAGCGAGCGCCCGCGTCCAGATACGATAAATCTGCGCCGGGATAATATCGTTTCCAGCTTCGATTTCCTCATCTTCAGGCGGGTTCGGATAACGCACCGTCACGACGACGATTGTATCCTCGTCTTCGCCCACCGCCCGCGCTTGTAGTGCCCCGTCGAAGCGATCCAAAACGGTCGCGTTCCCGCCGAACTGCATCCGATCTGTAAATGCCATCAATCGCTGCTCAAGCTCAAAGGCGATCAACACCGCATCTAAGCCCGTCGTCGGCATGATGACCAACACCGCGACCTGCTCATCCCCATCTTGGAAGTCGCCAAACGCGAGTAGGTCAAACGGCGGCAAGTAGCTATACCCCTGCGCCCACATCGGGAAGTCGGCAATGTTCGGGTCGAACCCTTGCAGCACATCCGGGATCTCGCTGACCGTATCCGGCTCGTCAAAGTCCACCACACGCCGCACAAAATCCCCCGACGGGACGAACTGCGCCTGTACCAGCGCGGCATCCTCCCCTCCCGCAGCGATCAAAGCATCAGTTGCGCGTTGATATAATTCTGTGTTGTAGAGCACATCCCCCGCGTTGATCTGATCCAAGGTCGCAATTGTACCCGCACTCACCAGCGCATCATCCAGCAACGCCACAGGGAACGCCCGCCCCAATGACGGATCGAACAAATTCGCTTGATCCGCCGCGTTGAAATCGACTTCCGGCGGCGCATCGCAGCCTTGCGGCCCACAAAGCAGGGCCAGGTCGCCGCGTGTGGCTTCGGTGTAACCGCGTGCGGTGTGCGCGTCGATAACGCTCTGCGCGTCGTAATCCAGCCCCCACACCACGCCGCCTGCCGGCGGTGCGCCAAAGCCCAATACACGATCAACGGCGAAGAAATCAAAGCCCATCACATCCGGCACCCGCGCCACGTTGAACAACACACCTTGATTCAACACATCCGGCAGAGAAAACCAACGGCCTGTATAAGCTGTCACCGGGGGCAAAAGCGTCTGCCACTGCTCAACGGTGTCAATCTGCGGGATGTAATCGCGGGCGGCTTCCGACGCGGCGAAATCAAAATAATAGGTAAAGGCGCTGCGCTCATCATCCAGCGCAAGCTGCAATAAGTCGATCAAAGGATGATCGAGCGGGGGATCATCATCTTGAGCATGGAGCGGCAAGACGAAAGCCAAGAGCAAGAGTAAAAGCATCACACGGTGCATTGTTTCACCTCATCAAGTTTGCATCACAATGCCCTTACTATAGCAGAAAAAACCCGCCATCTGTTCGATGCGGGTTGAAGATGATATAACGATTGGCAGGAGCGGCTAGGCGCTCTCGCTCTTGGGGGTGGTGTCAGTTTTCTTCTTGGGGTCTTTGGTGTCCGACGCGCTGCTCTTACTCTCACTTGTAGAGCTTTCCGACTTAGACGCACCGTTTAGGCTGCTTTTAGAGGCACCCTTGCTATCGGTGATGTAAAAGCCTGATCCTTTGAAGATTACCCCGGCATTTTGAATCACACGGACGACCTTCTGCCCGGTGTTCGGGTCTGTGGTCAGCGGGTCATCGCTGAAGGACTGCTTGATGTCAAATGTGGAACCATCTTCCCGACGATAGGTATAGAACGGCATAATACATACAACCTTGATAAACGATATAGACCAACTACGAATCATATCATAATCCAAAAACTTCAACAATGTATAAGATGCCCACAAAATTCTGATAAGATTTTTATGCACAAAATCCCGTATAATACGCTTGGTATAACTTTTAAAGAAAGGAACCCGCGTTCATGAAGAACGCTCCAAAATTATGGCAAAAAATATATTGATTATTGGTGGAACTCGTAACATCGGTTACGGCCTTGCAAACCGCTTACTCGCCCCCCCCCACCACCTAACCTTACTCAACCGAGGCATCACACCCGACGACCTACCCGATCATATCCACCGCCTGCGCTGCGACCGCACCGACCCACAACAGATCAAACGCGCGTTGGCCGGGCGTGAGTTCGACGTGGTAGTCGATATGACACTCTACAAAGAACCCGAAGCGGAAACCATCATTAACCAACTGGATGGCCGTGTAGGGCATTACATTTTCATCGGCACCGGGCAAGTGTATTTACTGCGTAAGGACATTCAACGCCCGTTCAAAGAAGAAGATTATCACGGCGAGTTGATTGACGCGCCCAAAGTTAACACGTATGATTATGAAGAATGGCTGTATGGTATGGAAAAGCGTCAAGTCGAAGACATGATGCAAAATGCCCATGCCGAGCGCCAATTCCCCATGACAGCTTTACGATTACCAATGGTCAACAGTGAACGTGACGGCTTTAAGCGATTGCTCAACTACATTTTGCGCATCCGCGACGGCGGCGCGATCCTCGTGCCGGATAAACCCGACCTACTGTTACGCCACGTCTACAGCGGCGATGTCGTCACCGCCATTATGCACCTCATCGAAGGCGAACAAGGCCAAGGCCGCGCTTACAACATCTCGCAAGATGAGACAGTATCCTTGTACGACTTCTTGCATCTGCTTGGGGACGTGATGGGGCGTAGCGTCACTATTCAATCTATGCCGCGTGATGTACTCGATAAGCAGGGTTTCTTGCCGGATTGCTCGCCGTTTAGCGATGTCTGGATGAGTGAATTGGACAACAGCCGCAGTAAAACCGAGCTAGGGATGCAATACACCCCGCTCCGCACCTATTTAGAGCAGATTATCCGCTATTTTCACGATAGATCGGTCAAAGAACCGCGTGGATACCGTCGCCGCCGTGCAGAGAAAAAGCTCGTCACACCCGAAAGTACGAACGAGTAAAGGACAAACCATTTATGAGAGGCTTTTTATTCGCACTGATTAGCCTGTGCTTTGCACCAGCCGTCGCACTAACACAAGCAGCACCGCAGACTTGCCCGGCCATCATCACACAAGTTTTACAAACCGTCGATGCCGCTTGTGCTGATGCCGAGCGCAACCAAGCCTGCTATGGCAACGTCAATGTGACCGTTGAGCCAACGACAGGCGCGACCAACGTCCAGTTCAAGCAAATGGGCGACATCATTAACGTGAGCGACATTGACACCTTGCGCTTGAGCGGCATGGACACAGAAAACGGCGTTTGGGGCGTGGCGTTGATGCGACTCCAGGCGAACTTACCCAACACACTCCCCGGCCAGAACGTGACCTTTTTGCTGTTCGGCGATGTCACCATAACGAACGAAGCCACAGCGGGCAACACCCCTATGCAAGCCTTCACCCTCAGCACCGGGACCGGTGAGCCGCAATGTAACGAAGCACCAGAAGACGGCGTACTCGTGCAAACGCCGCAGGGTGTCGGGCAGGTGAACTTTAGCGTCAACGGCGTTGACGTAGCGATGGGGTCAACGGTGTATCTACAAGCTCGCCCCAATGACAATATGCGCATCTCCACGCTGGAAGGCAGCGCCGCCATCCGCACAGAGGAGGCCGTTTACCCGGTTATCGCGGGGTCTTGGGCGACCTTCCCCGTCGATGAAGACTTGAACATCATTGACCCACCGACCATCGCCGCCTATGAGGATTTCCCGGAGTTTGATTTCACCGTCTTACCGCTTGACCTCTTGCCGGATGAGTTCGAGCCGGAAGACGACCTCTCGACAGACGACCTCGAAGATATTCTCGACTACTGGGAAAAAACCGGGGTACTCTGCGGGGAGGGTAGCCCCTTCGACTGCGACGCAAACACCATTATTGACTTACTCGGCGGCGACTTGTGCGCACTCGATGATGATGGCGATTTTGATTGTGAGCTTGATTGGGATGACTTCGACGACGAAGACATATACAACGAAGATTTAGGCATCATCGACGACGACGACGATTTCGCTGACGATGACTTCGCTGATGACGATTTCAGCGACAACGGCGACGACGACGATTTCGCTGACGATGACTTCGCTGATGACGATTTCAGCGACAACGGCGACGATGACGATTTCAGCGACGATGACTTCGCTGATGATGATTTCAGCGACAACGGCGACGATGACGATTTCAGTGACGACGGCGACGATGACGACGATTAATCAGGCCGTTAACTGAGCAAATAGCATGGCGGCGGTGATAACCTCCGTCGCCCAAATAATCCAGAATGAGCGATTTAACAACGCGGCACGGTCACGCACGACCAATTCCACCAAGCGCGTGACCGCCGCACCCGCCCAAGCGATGCCTATCGCGGCGGACGCTTGCGGGTCATTGAGCACCAGCAACGCCACCCCCATACCGATGAAATACCCACCAAACGCAATACGCAGTTCCGATGTGCCGCGTTCTCCTATAAGCTGAAACCCAGTTGCCTTGGCGATAGGCTCAGGCGCGAAGTACGACGCAAGCCCAAAGCCGATGTTAATCAGGGCGGCCAAGATTAATAAAATTGTCAACATGCGGTTAAACCCCTACTTTTTGTTGCCGCAACGGACGGAAGACCGTCGGCGTGCGCAAGCGTTGATGATAAGCATACCATTCGATCAACAGGATGAGTAACGCCGCCAGCGCCACCCAAGGCCATAATTCCTGTTGGCCTTGTTCGACCTCCGCCACCGCGTTGACCGCCTCCCCCTGGATAATCAGCGCATCTTCCGGCACGGGCGCAACCGCACTTTCCAGCGGGCTAAACAGATTCACGGCGAAAGTCTGCGAGAGCATCACCGTGTCCGCGCTCAACAGGTCGAGCGTATACAAGCCGGGATCATGCGTACCGGCGAAGATCAACGTCCCGCGTGTAATGGGCTGCGTGATCGCCTCCCCGGAAGGCGGCGTAATGCGTGCCGCGTCAGACTCGAACGGCGGCGTAATCGTCAGCGTTTCCCCCACGCGCAGGCTGTTTTCCACGCTGATAATCGTGCGCGGGGTAAACCACTCCGTCATATTGGCGACGATCGCCACCCAACTAATCGACAGCGGCAAGTCACTTTCATTAAGGCTAAACGGCATCAACGCGACTTGACGGTTATCCTGCTCCCCGGCGATAAGAAACGGCACATCATCCACCGTGAGCAAGGCATCGCCCCAATCTGTACCGCTGACCGTGCGCACCTGTAAGAAGCTGATCGCTGTATCCACATAGCGCACACGCGGGTCGGCTGGATTAACGATAGTGACTTCTTCCGGTTCTTCCACAAAGCCGCCTAAACGAAACAGCGAGCTATCCGCTTGCGGGTTGATAAACCACACATCGCCATCGGGCAATTCATCCGGCACATATTGATCGAACACGTACAGGTCGAAGCCGTCCGGCAGTGCCGCCCCCGCGTCCGTGCGGATCGCGTCCACGCCCGGCAGGAAGTTAAACGCCTGCTCAATGAACAA
>DAOTTT010000076.1:0-13406 GCA_034437635.1 Anaerolineae bacterium
TGTTTTCGGCTGGTTGATATGCTTGGCGCTGAACGTCTTGTTCCCATTTTTCGAGGCGGCGGTCGAGTTCGGTGCGGCCTTCCAGCATTAAGCCGATAATGAGCCTTAAAAGTGAATCAAAAGCGTCGTCTTCGCGCTTGGGGCGTGGGCGATACTGTACTGATCGAATTTGCCTGTTGCGTTTATCAGGCAGCACAACGGGGGGTAAATTTTCTTCAAAATCACTGTCTGTTTTTAACATCACATCATAATCCGCTTTTTAAAACAGTTTAACAGAAAAGAGGCCATCCTGTGCAATGGATAGCCTCTTTTAACCAAGTGTTTATTGCGGATTGATTTCTAGATAATCTGCTGTTTCTATGGCTTCTGTGTTCAAGTCGAGCAGTTCCATCATGCGGGTGATACCATCCGCTTTATGTTGTGCATCAACCAAAGACCATGTGCGCGACTTCAGTTCGATGTAGAAACCGGGGAGTTCCGGCTCTAGCACACGATCCAAGTTGATATAGTACAACACGCCTTGGTAGTGGATGCGCCAGCGGCGGCGCTCTTTATTTAAGGTTTCCGTCTTGCGTGCCTGGAAGTATTCTTCGTAGAAGCGCAATGGGCGGTCTGCCGGGGCGATAAAGCGCGAATGAGAGAGCAGCACCGCCGCGTTGAACTCACGTTCTTTAGTCGGCATGGTGTATGTCAACCGCGCCCGGACTTCGTTCACGCTGCCATCGTCATCAATCTTATCATCTTCACGATACCGCACACGCCCCATGTCCTCATCGTCGAACAAGAAATAGGTGTCGTATTGGCGATACCGCACTTCGCGCAGGACTTCGACATCATGATGATTAAGCAACTTATGGATGATCGCGGCATCATCAATGCGGGCTTTGGCTTGGACTTCAAAACTCTCGGAACGCTCCAGACCACCGACGGCCAGCAGTTTGCTGAGGACATCGTTTTCATGCGAGGTCAAGAAGGCATCGACTTCACTGGCATATACATGAGATTGTGCGATTAAGTTATCTAAGTCGAGCGTGAGTAATTGACGATCTTGCATCAACCAACGGCCATGACACATCGTATGGCGCACATCAGCGCTTTTACCGGCATAGACGATCTGAGAATAGACGGCATTTTTATCCCGTTGGAAGTGCGGGAGATTATGCGGCGTGTTGGCTTCCATGACGATTAAATCCGCATACTTGCCCGGCTCCAGGCTGCCGGTTTTATCGCCCATAAATAACGCTTTTGCGCCTTCGCGAGTCGCTAGGGCGAGCGCCTGCCGTGCTGGTAGCGCCGTCGGGTTGTTGGATGCCGACTTCGCCAGTAATGCGGCTAAACGCACTTCCTCGAACATATCTAGGTCGTTATTGCTGCCGGGGCCATCGGTGCCGATGCCGACGGTGAGATTGTTTTCCAGCATTTCGTACACGGGGGCGATGCCGTTCGCGAGCTTGAGGTTTGCTTGTGGGTTGTGCGACATGGTGACATCATGCTCATAGAGCATCGCCATATCGCCCTTGTTGATGTGTACACCATGTGCGCCGAGTACCTTGGCGTTGAACAAGCCCGTTGACTTGAGCCAGGGTACGACACGCATCCCGTATTGCTCGAAGTTATCTTTTTCTTCTTGTGCAGATTCCGAGATGTGAATAATCACGGGTACGTCGTATTGCATCCCAAGCTGAGCACATTGCTTGAGCATTTCTTTGGTGCTGGAGTAAGGCGCATGGGGTGCGACGGATGGCGTAATCAAGTCGTGATTGTGCCACTTCTCTATAAACGTGCGGCAATACTCTAAGCTGGCCTCGTAGCTTTCCGCATCCGGTGCGGGGAACTTCAAGATCGTCTGCCCAAGGACGGCACGCATCCCGGCTTCGGCTGTCGCCTCGGCGATGTCGTCTTCAAAATAGTACATATCGGCAAAGGTCGTCACACCACCACGAATCATCTCTGCACAGCCGAGCTTCGTCCCCAGCCGGCAAAACTCCGGGCTGACAAACTGGCGCTCGGTTGGCATGATATACCCCATCAGCCAAACATCAAGGCGAAGGTCATCGGCAAGGCCGCGCAATAACGTCATGGCAATGTGCGTATGCGCATTAATCAGCCCAGGCATGATATACTGCCCTTCACATGTAATGACTTCGTCTGCGCTATAATTTGCGGCGATGTCGGCACTGGGGCCAACGGCGATAATTTGACTGTCGCGAATGGCAACAGCGCCATCGACAAACACATCATAAGCGTCGTTCATAGTGACGACTGTGCCGCCGGTTAAAATCGTTGTGACTTTTTCCACTGGTCGGCTCCTGTCTTGTGGTAAATTTGCGCGATTATACACGTTTAGTACACTTTTTACAGCTTATTTGCTTTAAATCTTAGGAGAAGCCTGTGCTCAAGCGCCTGCGCGGACTTTTAACAAACGACTTTTTCATCTGGGTAGAGGCGACTTTAATTGGTGTTTTTTTTCTCCAGGCATTGCGCTATCTCATCGGGGCGCTTTATGCTCGCTTGGGCAGTGCATCGCTCTTCCCAACGGTGAACCCGGCGGAACTCAACCCCAATCTACCCGGCTTGGTGGAACCGGCCACCGTCACTAATGAGATCGCCTTTGTGGGGTATATGTTGTTGCTCCCATTGATCGCCTTGTTCTTTGGGCGATGGCGACTTTTGCTGATCCCGGCGGTGGTCGCTACTGCGGCAGGGCGTTACTTGATGAACAGCAATATTGAATTGGCGATGCAACTTGATCTTACCGGGACGGCGCTCGCCGTAGGCGGTGGGTTGTTATATGTTGTGTTGCTCATCCGTCACCGTGCAACGGCGTTCCCGTATATGATGTTATTCGCGCTGGTGGTTGACCAGCTTTTCCGTGCGGTGGGGGATACACTTGATCCCTCATGGGATGCGGATTATCTCAACGTGCAGTTGATTCTAATGATTGTGGTGATCGTCTTGGCGTTGATTAACTATGCGCTGGAAAGACCGCCGGAGAAAGACACCATCGCCCCTAAGCGCGGGATGATGAACTTTTGGGCTGGGGTGGGCTTCGGCGCGTTGTTATTCTTGCAAGTGTCACTCTTGGCGATGCCTAATGTGATTGCTGGCCGTGCGGATTACACCTATACCTTGCTGGTGCCGTTGGTCGTAGTGGCGACCTTATTGCCCTTAGTTCCGTTTGTACGGGGGCGGGCACGGCGGTTTATCGCCTTGTTCGATAGTGGACAACGTGGTTGGGTTTGGACGTTGCTTGTGATGTTATTGGTTGTTTTTGGCACACGCTTAAGCGGTGTTCTGGCAGCAGTGGCCTTACTGTTGGCGCAAGCGGCTATCAGTATGATGTGGTGGTGGCTGTACCGCCCACAAGGGGAAAAAGAACGCAATTTGAGCGGCTTATGGCTCATGTTTGGTGTTGTGGTGTTTGCCTTGCTGGTGTTGTTCGACATATTCACCTATGAATACGCTTTCGTCAGTGATTTTGCGCCGGAACTAGACTTCCTCAATCCGACTGTCCCGGCTTTACTGCGCGGCTTTAGAGGACTAGGGCTGGCGGTGATCTTGCTCGGTGTATTTTTGGCCGTTATGCCGATGGTGGGTACACAACGGCGGATTGCCTGGGTTGGCGGTAAGTGGCAGATGTCAGTCTTTTTCATCGCGGTAATAGCGGGCACGAGCGCCTACGCTGCGTTTGAAGCGCGTCCGCCAGTGGTACAAGGTCGCGTTGATCCTGATGTGATCCGCGTTGGGACGTATAACATTAATGGTGGTTACAACGAATTTTATTACTTCGACTTATCCCTGATGGCGACAACGATTAGCTTTAGTGGTGCGGATATTGTACTGCTGCAAGAGATCGAAAAGGGGCGTTTAACCAGCTTCGGCGTTGACCAAGCCTTATGGCTCTCGCGCAATCTCGGCATGGATGCTCGCTTTTTCGCCACGAATGAGGGCTTGCAGGGCTTGGCGGTTCTGTCGCGCTTTGAGATTGCCTTTGATGATGGCGTATTGTTGGACAGTCGCGGTAATCAAACCGGGGTGCAGCGTGTGCAGATCGTGCCTGATGGTAACGTGATTACCTTGTATAACACCTGGTTAGAGCCGTTGCTCGACACAGGGAGCGGTGGCACGATTGAAGACCTGGAAGCGGCACAGGTCGCGCAACTTAACGATCTTTTGGCGACGATAGCGCGACAGTTCCCGAACGGGCGCTTGGGCCGTATGATTATTGGCGGTACGTTTAACAATGTGCCGGATTCTGATGTGATAGCGCGTATTCGTGGCTTGGGCTTTCAGGATCCGTTTGAAGATCAACAACCGGAAGTTGTGGCTACGTTTGCGCGGACGGGCGTTCGTGCACGATTGGATTACCTGTGGACGACCGTTGCCAACAACTTCCAAATTGTCGAGTCAATCGTCGTGACACCACCGCCGCCGGATTTCATCCCCCGGCAAGCGTCGGATCATTTACTCGCGTTGATCGCTATCGCGCTGCGTTGATGCGGGTGGTACAGGGGGCAGCGCGTTCTGCTCTCTGAGTGTCAAGGCGTTGCGGGCGGCATCTTGTGCGCCGCTGCGCTTACTTTTGCCGCGCCCTTCTGCGATCTTCGTCTCGTCAAGATAGGCTTCGACGATGAATTGCTTTTCGTGTTCGGGGCCTTCTGTCCCGGCGACGCGATAATCTGGCGTGATGCTATAGACCGCTTGCGCCCATTCCTGGAATTGACTGCGATGGTCTTTGCTGATGGCATCTTCCATCACGTCTTTTTGGAGTTGGCTCAGGCGTGGGATGATGAAATCGCGCACGGTATCCAAGCCTTTATCGAGATAGATCGCGCCGATGAGGGCTTCAAATGCCGCGCAGAGCGTATTTTCTCGTTCGCGGCCACCGTTGGCGGCTTCGCCTTTGCCGATAAACAAGGCATCCCCAAGACGGCAGTCTACCGCCAGTTGTGCTAAAGACTCCGTGCGCACGAGCGCGGCGCGGAGCCGTGTCATTTCGCCCTCACGCATCGTCGGGAAGCGCCGAAACACCATGTCAGCGGTTAGATAATCAAGGATGGCATCGCCTAGATATTCTAGGCGTTCATTATCGTCTAAGTCTTCGTTGTCGTGCTCGTTGATGTACGAGCTATGCGTTAATGCACGATGCAGGAGATCATGGTCTTTAAACTGAATGCCGATAATCTCCTGAAACTTCGTTAAATTTAACTGGTCACTCATGCCTGAAACTTCTTAAAAATCAGCGATGAATTATGTCCACCAAAGCCAAATGAGTTGGTCATCGTCACATCAATGGGTATTTCACGGGCGACGTTGGGCACATAATCCAAGTCACATTCTGGGTCAGGCTCATCGAGGTTGATCGTCGGTGGTGCGACTTGATCGCGTATACTCAAAATGCAGAAGATGGCTTCAATAGCGCCTGTCATGCCCATGCAATGCCCGGTCATGCTCTTGGTGGCGCTGATGGCAACGTTATATGCTGCATCGCCTAACACACGCTTAAGGGCTTTGGTTTCCATAGGGTCGTTGAGCGCGGTTGCCGTACCATGAGCGTTGATGTAATCAATATCGTCAGGGTTAATCTGCGCGTTATCCATCGCCATTTTGATCGCCGCACTCGCGCCCATACCTTCCGGCTCCGGCGCGGTGACGTGAAAAGCGTCCGATGTGGCGGCATACCCGGTTAATTCCGCGTAAATGTGTGCGCCGCGTGCTTTGGCGGATTCGTATTCTTCCAGCATGAGCACGCCTGCGCCCTCACCAAAGACGAGACCTTCGCGCTTTTTATCAAAGGGGCGCATGGCGCGTTGTGGGTCGTCGTTGCGGCGGGATGTCGCGCCGACGCGATCAAACACGGCGATGCCAATCGCTAAAATGGGGGCTTCGCCACAACCCGCTAACGCTCGATCAACCCGGCCAGAGCGAATCAGGTCAAACGCTTGCCCGATGCAATCCGTCCCGGTGGAGCAGGCCGAAGCGGGTGTCATTGAGGGGCCATGTGCGCCAATATCTATGCAGATCATATTGCTTGCGCCGTTGACGACTAACATGGGGATGCCAAACGGCGTGACTTTGCGCAGGTTGTTAGTGCGGTTGACCAACAAGACTTGATCTTCAAAGCTGCTCATCCCGCCGACGGATGAACCGACGATGATGGCCGTTTTGGTGCGGTCTTCATCAGTTTTAATTTCATAGCCGGAGTCGCGGTAGGCTTGCATGGCGGCGGCATACGTGAGTAACTGATAACGATCACGACGGCGTAATTCTTTCTTATCGACATATGTCGTCGGATCCCAACCTTTAACTTCCGCTGCGATTTGAACGCTATGTTCTGAAGGGTCATAAAGGGTGATACGGTCAATGCCAGATCGCCCATTTTTAATCGCATCCCAAGTGGACTCTACATCGTTGCCGACAGGTGTAATCATACCCAAGCCAGTTACAACAACACGCCTGGTCATCCTTGTTTTCTCCTTACGAGTTGCCGCGCATGATATATATTGTTTGTACCATATGTTTAAATTGAATACCAGATTAGTCGTATTCTGTGGGGGTGTAATCGCCTTCAATCCACTGTTCGCCGTCTGTGCTGACCTCTTTCTTCCAAACGGGCACAATCTCTTTGAGGCGGTCAATGCCATAACGTGCTGCTTCAAAACAACCTTGGTCACGGTGGGCGGCGGAGCAAGCGATCAACACGGTGTTTTGGCCAACATCCAGCTTGCCTATGCGTTGTAAAATGGCGATCCCTTGCACGAGCGGCCACTGCTCACGGATTTCTGCGGCGACTTGGCGCATTTTAGCCAAGGCCATCGGTTCATATGCTTCGTATTCAAGGTGTTGTGTGTGGGGTAAGTGCCCGGCTTTATGGGTTTCTCCACGTACCATGCCACTGAATAGAGCGACTGCGCCGGTTGCGGGTGTGGTGATCGCGGCGATAACATCATCGTGATTAATCGGTTGATCGGGCAAGGCGAAAAGCTCTGGTTTTTCTGTTGTGCCATTGCCGCCACTCACAGGGGGGAAGAACGCGACTTCATCCCCAGCGTTGACGGGATCGGCATCAGTGGCGAAATCATGATTGAGTGAAGCGATAGCGTGTTCAACGTTGACATCCATCTCCGGATAGCGGGCGATCAATGCTTGGCGCACATCGGCCACAGTCGCCGGGCTATCGACATCGAGCGTCAAGCGAGCAGTTCCAGCGCGTTCTTTGAGGGTGGCAAAGAGTAAGATTTGTACGTCCATCAGGCATCCTCTGCTTTATAGTCGCCATGAACGCCGCCGCGTTTTTCCACCAGGCGAATATCACCGATGACCATACCGCGATCAATCGCTTTCGCCATGTCGTAGATGGTTAGTGCGGCGACGTTGACCGCTGTCAACGCTTCCATCTCCACGCCAGTTTTGCCGCGTGTTTTCGCCGTCGCGGTGATGTTGGCGCAGTGGTTGGTCTCATCCAAGGTGATCTCAACGCTGATTTTGTTGAGCGGGATGGGATGGCACAGCGGGATAAGCTCGCTGGTACGTTTGGCCGCCATAATCCCGGCGATACGGGCGATACTCAACACATCACCTTTTTTCATGTCACCCTCGCGGATGCGCTGTAAGGTGGTCGCCTGCATGGTTATGCGCCCGGTGGCAACGGCGATGCGCTCGGTATTGGGCTTGTCACCGACATCGACCATGTTGGCCTGTCCGTCGTCGTCTAAGTGAGTTAACTTGTTCGTCATCAGATGATTATATAATACTTTGCTGCTAGGGTTGATGTAAAATCTACTCTAGTCTAAGATTTTAAGTTATAACAATCAAGCAAACAGTGGAGAAAACACCTGTGAGCCTTTTTAATCGTGGGATGACAAAAACTAGACGTTCGTTTTTCGGGCGCATCGCGACTATGCTCGGTGGCACCGAGATCGAAGAGGACGATTGGGACGATATTGAAGCGATTTTGATTCAGGCTGACCTTGGCGTAGACACGACAACTAAGGTTATCGAAGATTTGAAGGGGCGCGGTGTTCGCACGCATGACGAACTTCAAGCCGCGTTGCGGGAGTCGCTCCAAGAGCTATTGAGCTTCCCGCCGCCGATGAATATCAGCGGGCGAGAGCTATCCATCGTGCTGATTGTCGGTGTGAACGGCAGCGGCAAGACAACCTCCATCGGCAAGCTAGCGCACCGTATGAAGCTCGGCGGGCGTAAGGTGATGCTGGCAGCGGGGGATACCTTCCGCGCGGCGGCTATCGACCAGCTTAAAAAATGGGGCGAACGCATTGACGTGCCAGTTATTGCTAATAAACCCGGCTCCGACCCGGCGGCGGTGGTGCATGATGCGACAGCAGCAGCTAAATCACGCGGCTATGAAGTGTTGATTGTGGATACCGCCGGGCGCTTGCATACCAACTTTAACTTGATGGAAGAACTCGCGAAAATTCGCGAAATTTCCAGCCGGGTAGTGCCGGATGCGCCGCATGAGACTCTACTTGTGCTAGATGGTACAACCGGACAAAATGCACTGCAACAGGCTAAGCGATTTAAAGACGTTGTTGATGTGACGGGCTGCATCATCACCAAGCTGGACGGCACGCCAAAGGGTGGGATGGTGTTTTCTGTGTTTAATGATCTGCAATTGCCGGTGCATTATGTCGGCTTGGGCGAAGGTATTAATGATATGGTGTTGTTCAACCCGGAAATTTTCGTCAAGAGTCTGTTTGACGAGAATTAGCGTATGGAACAAATCAGCAGCTTTCAAAACAACAAGGTCAAGCAGATCAAAAAGCTGCGAGATAAGCGTGGTCGCGAGCAATTCGGACGCTATGTGATAGACGATGACCGTGACCTCCAACGCGCTCTAGCACACGGGCATCAAGTTGATTATGCGTTTTATTGCCCGGACTTTGGCGGCTCTGCCTTGCGTGATCAAATTGAAACGGTTTATGAAGTGCCAGCCGACATTATGCGCAAGGTCAGCTACCGACAGAATCCATCTTCATTGGTAGCTGTCATGGTAACGCCTCCGGCACTAAATGCTGAAACGCTCGCCCCTGAAAAGGACGATTTATTATTGGTGCTGGTGAATCTCAAAAAGCCGGGTAATATCGGCGCTTTACTGCGTACAGCGGATGCCTGCGGCGTGCGTGCGGTTTTGCTTGTGGATACGGCGTTGGATCTCTATAACCCCAATATCATCCGTGCGAGTACCGGCGCAGTCTTTTTAAACAATATCTACACGCTTTCCGCTGATGAAGTACAGCGTTTTTTGTCTTGGAATAAGTATCAAACATTCGCGGCGTTGGTTGATGGTGATATGCCCGTTTATCAGGCTGATTTTGATGGTCGGTGTGCGATCATCATGGGGACTGAAGACATCGGCTTGGACGAAACATGGCGCAATGCTGCTACACATCACATCGTTATCCCCATGTCCGGGCAAGTGACCGACTCGCTAAATGTTTCAGTATCCGGGGCAATTTTCCTCTACGAAGCACTCCGACAACGCTATATCGGGGCAGGCAAAGGCTGACGGCGTTTTGATTGAGACGTTTTCGGAACGATTTTGTCACGCCAACCCGTTATAGTAACAAGGAGAACATTAACATGAGCGATCATACAAGCGACTTAACGCGCATGAAGGCCGAAATGGACGGCTTGATGCAGCGCCTTTCTATTGCAGAACGCACACAAGAGATCAGTGACATTGAGCAACAAGCCGCTCAACCTGACTTTTGGGATGTGCCGGACGACGCGCAAAAGGTCATGCAGCGCATGTCCAAGCTTAAAGCAATGGTTGAACCCTGGCATACCCTGAGCGCACGCCTTGACGATGCGCTGGAACTAGCGGAGTTGTCCGACGGCGAACTGGCTGATGAGCTTGACCAGGAAGTGAGCGTTTTACAGGCCAAAGTCGAAAAGATGGCTTTCCATGCCATGCTATCCGACGATTACGACGCTGAAGATGCTATTGTGTCTATTCATGCCGGGGCTGGTGGCACCGACTCCCAAGATTGGGCAGAAATGCTTGAGCGGATGTATATCCGTTGGGCGGAGCAAAACGGCTATAGTATCGACATTATCGAGCGCATGGAAGGCGACGGAGCCGGGATTAAAAGCGTGACGATGAGCATCAGCGGTAATTATGCGTATGGGTATCTACGCAGTGAGCAAGGTGTGCATCGGCTGGTGCGCCTCAGCCCGTTCGACTCAGCGAGCCGTCGTCATACATCGTTTACCAAGGTTGAGCTATGGCCGGACATCCAAGATGATATAGACATCGAGGTTAATGATAAAGACCTGCGTGTGGATACATACCGCGCCAGCGGGGCAGGCGGCCAGCATGTGCAAAAGAACGATACCGCTGTCCGTATGACGCACATCCCAACTGGTATTGTCGTCCAATGCCAAAACCAGCGCAGCCAGCAGCAAAACCGCGAGCGAGCATTGCAAATTCTCAAGTCGCGCTTGCTGGAAGAAGAACACAAAAAGCAAGAGGCAAAGCTTGCCGCGCTTAAAGGCGAAAATGTGGATGCTGGGTGGGGTAATCAGATACGGTCTTATGTCATGCATCCGTATCAAATGGTCAAAGATCATCGCACCAACTACGAAGTTGGTAATGTAAGTGCTGTACTTGATGGCCGTTTAAGCGATTTCATGGAGGCATATCTCCGTGCGCAAATTGTGTAACCTAGAGGGGCATAAACATTATGAGTGAAGAACTGTTAAGCAAGCTGAATTCCTTACGCCGAGACTATGATGATTGCGAAGACAAGGCACGTCTTAACGCCATTGGCCGTGACATCAACGACATTACAGATACTGTACGCAAGTTGCCCGGTGATATTGAAGAGATCCGTACACGCGGTTATGCCTTCCGCTCGTACTTGGAGAAAAAAGCTGAAGTACTCGCCCAACACTGGGATGACATCCGCATCCGTGTAGAGCGTGCCATTGATGACGAACGGCGGCATCTGCGCCGGGAAGTCGAGGATGTTGAGCAAGCGATGCAAATCGCAGATCGTTATGAAGATCATCCTAACAAGCTAGAGCATGTGCTGGATGATCTCGAACGCGCCCTAGAGCGTTTCGATAACGAAGTCGATGCTGCATCTAGCCGTATTAAAGATATGTACGAGACTTTAGAATCCGACCTGAGAAGCACAGTTGCACAGATAAAGGAGATAAACTGGTTCTTAGACATCAAGGACGAAGCCTCGTTTCCGTTTCTCGCGGGCGAATCGGTCTACGTGGTGGCGAAAGCGGAATGGGTAGAGACGGGCAAAGGCAGACAAGACCCTGACGGCTATCTGTTCCTCACCGACCAACGGCTGATTTTTGAGCAAAATGAGAAGGTTGGCAAGCGGCTAGGGCTATTCGGCGGTAAAGAGGTGCAAGAGGTCGAATGGGAAATCCCACTGCATAAGGTGGATAGCGTCGAATTTGAGAATAAAGGCATGTTCGGCGGTAAGGATATGCTGCACTTTGATCTTAAGAGTGGGGCATCACACGGCCAACTGACCGTTGAAGTTAAAGGTCGTGCTGATAATAAATTCTGGGTCAAGCAAATTCAGCGCATGATCGCCGGGGAGACCGACGACGAACGCGCCATTGAGCCAGATCCTGAAATGCTGGAATCCATCCGCAATGCGCCGACAAAGTGCCATGTGTGCGGTGCGACTTTGCCCATGCTGGTTGCCGGGCAAAATCAGATTGAATGCGAATATTGTGGTTCGGTTGTTCGCCTATAAAGACAACAAATAATTGATAAAACCCGTAAATCAGTTCATCTGTTTGCGGGTTGCGATTAATCCGCAGAGGCTAAAACGCGCCGTGCTTCTACCCGTTGTACACGCGGTAATACAAATAACCATAAGATGACCGGTAGCAACGTGACTATACCCGTCGCAAAAGATAACATGCTCAAATTGTGCGCAATAATCGGCTGAGAAATCATTGCCGCGTGATCTATCAGCGTGGGAGCAGTGTGCATATCAAGCAGGGGTAACCGGGCTTCACTGTTCAGAATGTCGATGATTCCACCGTGCAAAATAGTGCTGATGACCGTTGTAAACTGGAAGAATGCGAAATCCATAGAGAAAACGCGCCCTAAATAGCGATCTGGTACGCTCTTTTGGATGATGACTGAGCTATACGTCCAATTGACGCTGCCGCCCATAGCGCGAATGCCTAGCCCTAGCGAGATGATAAAGAGTGTCGTCCCACCGCCGATCAGCGTCCATGAGAACGCTGCAAATAAGAAGCCGACGAAAATCAAATTATACATGCGCTTTACGGAACCGTCGTTAATAAGATTCAATAGCAACGGCCCTAAGATGGCCCCTAAGCCAAACGCACTATACATAATCCCCAAGGATAACTGCCCACTACCCCCCAAGATGAATAATTGTGTCGCAAATACCGTCATCAGTGTGTCGGTGTTACCGATGCTGCCGCCACCTTTGACCAGCAGCACAGCGGCGGTCGCCGGGTTGCGGCGCAAAAAGCGAATGCCATCCCAAAAGCTGCCGCTTTCGTTGTCATCTTCTTCGGTGAGTTCAACGCGGGGCGCGTTTTCTGGCACTTGAATACGCGAGATCAAAAAGCCTGCTAAAGCGAATGTCAGCGCATCAATGACGAGCGCCGCAGTAATGCCGAAAATCGCGGAGATCACACCGCCGATAATCGCGCCTAAGGCGAGCATGACTGACCATGTGACGCTGGCGAGCGTGTTGGCAATCACCAGGTCTTCGCGTGGCACCAGGCTCGGCGTAATGGCGTTCTGTCCCGGCTCGAATAACGCTGATAGGGAAAACTGAATCAAGGTCAATCCGTAAATCAACCAGAGTTGATCTGGCGTGGTGGCAAGCAAAAAGCCCAAAACGACAAACGTCCGCAGGACATTACACCAGATCAAAATCTTCTGGCGGTCGAAGCGGTCTACAAGCACGCCTGCAAATGGGCTAAAGATCAGCGGCGGCAAGAAACGCGCTAGTAAAAATAGGCTGATGGCTAACCCTGAACCGCCGCTATAATCCGCGACCAAAACGGACAGCGCGATGGTGTTAAACCAATCCCCAAGCAGGCTGACGACTTGCGCCGACCAGAGAAAGCGAAAATCTTTATTTGTTCTGATAACCCGACGATAATCTCTCAATCCACCCTCTTTAAAACCGAAGACCAATAACGTAACATAGGTATACTATCATGGCAGTTTTTAATTCTCATGAAAAGAGCCATTGTCATTCATCGGCAAAACCGATAAAAATGACGTACTGTACTGTTAAATAAACGAAAAAATGGCGTCAACGACCACCCGCTGAAGCGGGTGGCTTGCGGGAAACCGTAAGCCCATGTTGACCAGCCTCAGCCATGCCGAAGGGCAAGGGCTACGTTACGGGCGAATACATAGG
>DAOTTT010000077.1:0-2987 GCA_034437635.1 Anaerolineae bacterium
CCTATGTATTCGCCCGTAACGTAGCCCTTGCCCTTCGGCATGGCTGAGGCTGGTCAACATGGGCTTACGGTTTCCCGCAAGCCACCCGCTTCAGCGGGTGGTCGTTGACGACACCGCTCCTTATTCAGGACTTAGTTATTACCGATGGTGTCGCGCGACAACCCTATCTTCGCAAAAATGCATTCATCCCATAAGCGATAGCGGCCATAACTCGGCCACTTTGCGGCCATGTTTTATTCAGTCAAATCCATTTGAACAATTATGAGCATTTTGTGAGAAAAGCTTTAAGCTTGCCTATTACTATGTTAACTTAACTAAAGACAGCAGTTATTAAGGGAAATAATTACAATGGATATGGCAAAGATCTTACAAAGCATTCCAGAAAACGTGCGTGACCCCGAATGGATCAATAATCATCTAGAAGAATTACACGCCGTTATCGAAAATCGATTGAAGAAAAAGATCGGTTGGCGAGAAGTGGTGCAGGTGTTGCTATATGTAATGCCCGCAATCATTGATAGACCCGAAGCTAAACAATGGGGGCGTTTAGTCGAGCAAGCCTATGAACAATCGCCCTATGCAGAAATTGACGGTTTGGATGGGGTGCAAACTATAGAAGAAGCAGGCTTTTTCTCCATCACCAAACGCGAGAAAAAACTCCAACTGCCGACTAAAACCACACGTCGCAAGCGGTTGATTATCCACCCGACCCAAACCCTAGAAATTCACATTATCCTATTTATGGCGTTTTACTATCGCCAAGCACAAAATATCACACAGCATCAAATTGATAGCCTCATTTACTATGGGCGCATCGTCAATGACCCATATATCAGCCACAAGATTCACCTTGCGCTGGCGTTCCTGTATACCAATCGCTACGAGCCAGAGATGGCACTCCCCCATGCGGAAGTCGCGTATCGGTATTGGGAAAAGCGTGATGACTTTGACACGGGGCTATCGGCATACATCCGCGCTTTGAGCTTGCAAAACCTAGGCCAACTGCGCGAAGCGATGATATGTGATAACATCGCAGCAGACAAACTCGCCAAGACCGACCATAAAAGCCAATATGGTGCCGTTGCCTTGCTCAAAGCGTCCTTACACCTGCATATGGACGAAAACAAAGAGGCTATTCATTGGGCCAAGCTCGGCATAGAAAACTTTAAGCAGATTAATTCTGCCATTTATGTCGCACATGGCGAGACGATGCTCGGCATCGCCCAAGCCCGGCTTGACCAAGTGGATAACGCGCTGAAATCGCTACAACGAGCTACAGAAGCCTGGGCACAAGCCGATAGCCCACCCGTAAGCCTCACATCGTCTATCGCCCTGGCGACAGTGCAAGGGTATGCGGGTAATCACGAAGCCGCCCACGAGCTACTCAACACTGTCCAAGAGAAGATCAACGGCATAGGCTCCGGTGATATGCAAACGATCTTCGGGCAAGCAGTACAAACCCTGCGCGAGATGCTCGACAGCGGCCAAGTCACGCTGGACAACATTCTCCCCAAGCTGACATTGCAGCGCAAAGCAACCCCTTAACAAAAAGCCAAAATAAAAAACCGGTATAGCGCATGTACCGGTTTTTTTCGTTTGTATCTGGTGTATTATTCCGCTTGGGTAATGGGTAGTTGCGCTTGCTTCCATGCGCTGATGCCACCTTGCAAATTGCGCACGGTAAAGCCCTGCCGCTGCAAGATGCTCGCCACCACCATCGAGCGGATACCGCCGCCGCATTGCGTGATGATGGGCGTATCCTGTGGCAGTTCATCGCTGCGTGCGGCCACCGCGCCCATGTGAATAAACAGCGAGTCGGTAATGTAATCTTCATCGCGTTCGTTCTGCCAGCGCACATCGAGGATCAGCGCATCGCCCGCTTGCTGTTGCTTTAAAGCGTCCTCCGGCATAATCTGATCAACTGTATCGGTATACGCAGCGATGGCTTCCAGCGTAAAGTAACCGGGGATGTCGTCCACGCCCACCGCCCGCAACCGCTTGAGCAACGCCGGGACTTGGGTTTCGTCCGCGATGAAATAGGTATCATCGTTATAATCTACTAGCCATCCCGCCCACGTAGAGAACTGCTTATAATCCTGCGGCACGTTGACCGTCCCCTTGACGTGCTTGGCCGCGAACGCATCGACCGTGCGCGTGTCGATAATGAGATCGTCCGTATGCGTGAGGATGCGCAAGAGCGTCTCCGTGTGCAGGTGCAACGGCTCCTCAAGCTCGTGGAGCAATGCCGCGCCGTGTTGATTAACGCGCTTCATCTGCGCGAAGTACGGCGGCGTTTCCGGTTGATCGTCCAGCAGCCATTCCACGAAGGCGGCTTCATCCCCAAATTGAAACGCCGGGTTAAACAGCTTCTCGTAACCTAAAGATGTAGACGGCAGCGCCCCTAAGCCCTTACCGCACGCACTCCCCGCGCCATGCCCCGGCCATATTTGTAGATAATCCGGCATGGTCTTGAGCGTTTGCACGTTGGCGAACTGCTGCTTGGCCGCTTGGATGCGCGTCTCTTTAATATTGACAACGCCCTCTAAGAGATCAGGTCGCCCGACGGAACCGACAAACAACACATCCCCGGTGAAGATGCCGATGGGCTTATCCGCGCCGGTATCCGTGACGACAAACATAATATGCTCCGGCGTATGACCGGGCGCGGCCATCACGCGCAGCGTCACCGCGCCGATGGCGATCACGTCGCTGTCATGCACCATTTGCACATCATCAGAGAAGGCATAAGCCAGCGCCCCATCCATAAAATCGCGGCCTTCCCCACTCAAGTAGAGCGCCGCGCCGGTGCGATGCACCAACTCCCGCGCACCACTGACGAAATCCGCGTGAATGTGGGTTTCGGTCACGGCGGTAATGCGCAATCCCTCTCGTTGGGCAGCGTTAATGTAAGGCTGCACATCCCGCGCCGGGTCGATCACAATCGCATCACCACTGCCGGGGCATCCCAATAGATACGATGCTTGGGC
>DAOTTT010000078.1:0-2856 GCA_034437635.1 Anaerolineae bacterium
GGAAAACGCCATTTTGCCCTCACCCTAAATCCAATACGGTTGACTTAAGGATTTTTGCGACAATATGGAAAGTTCCCAAAAGATAGATTTTTTGTCGCTTCCAGTTCAAAATCATGTAGAATTAAGTCTGTTTGAATTTATTTAAACATTCAACATTAGCTTAAATCAACCGTATTGACCCTAAATCCTTCTCCCAGTGCCGAAGGCACGTTCGGGAGAGGGGGCCGGGGGTGAGGGCAAAGGGATCACCACATCACGAAGCGTTTATTCTCTGGAAAAGCCTAAGCAGAAAAAGGCATGGTAGCAGCACAGAAAAACGTGTACAGGAAGCGCAACGCATGTAGGCTTCCAAGCGGGGTAGGTGCGATCCAGCGGATCGCACCCTATAAATATACGCGCTATTATCCCTTCAGCGTGTTGAGCTTTTCCATCAAGACCTCGCGGATGATCTGCGGGTTGGCCTTACCGCCGAACGCGCCCATCGTCTTACCCATCAACGCGCCGAACAGCTTGTCCTTGCCGTTGAGGTAGCCTTGCACCATGCCGTCGTTATCCGCGAGTACCTTGTCGATGGTATCCGCAATAGCGCTGGCATCGCTGACCTGGGCCAAGCCTTCGCGCTCCATGATGGCTTCGGGGTCGTCGCCGGTTTCCAGCATAATCGCCAGCACTTTTTCCGCGCTGCCCTTGTTGAGCTTATCGCCATCTACCAGCTTGACCAACGCGGCCAGTTGCGCCGGGCTGATGCTGATGGTGTCGATGTCCTCGCGGGAAACCCCCTCTTTGTTGAGCAAGCCAAACAGCGAAACGGTCAACCAGTTGGCGGCGGATTTCGAGTCGGCTCCGTCCGCGAGCATGGCTTCGTAATAATCCGCGACGGCCTTTTCCGTCACGAGTTGGCTTGCGTCATAATCGCTCAGGCCGAGACTGTCCATAAAACGCGCTTTCTTGGCGTTCGGTAGCTCTGGCAGCTTGGCGCGGACGGCTTCGACTTGCTCCGGCGTGTACGTCACAATCGGCAGGTCAGGGTCGGGGAAGTAGCGGTATTCGTCCGGGCGCTCCTTATAGCGTTGGATGATGATCTTCCCGGCGTTTTCATCCCAGCCGAGCGTGGCCGGGCGCACGGTGCCCCCGCTTTCGTAGAGCTTGCGTTGCCGCTTGACTTCGTATTCAATCGCCCGCACCATACTACGGATCGAGTTAAGGTTCTTAATCTCGGTGCGTGTGCGGAACGCGGTGTCGTCCTTGTGCATGATGCTGACATTAGCCTCAAAGCGCAGCACGCCCTTGCTCATATCTCCATGATTTACGCCCAGATAACGCAGGATAGAACGTAGCTTGCGGGCGTAGGCTTCCGCTTCTGCACTACCGCGAATGTCCGGCTCGGAGACGATTTCCAGCAGGGGCACGCCAGCCCGGTTGTAATCCACGAGGCTATTACCGCTGCCGATATGCGTGAGCTTGCCGGTGTCTTCTTCCATGTGGGCGCGGGTCACGCCGATGCGCTTGGTGCTGCCGTCTTCCAGTTCGATTTCCACAAAGCCATTAACGGCTAGCGGGTGTTCGTATTGGCTGATCTGATAGCCTTTGGGCAAGTCCGGGTAGAAGTAACTCTTGCGGGCGAATTGCGAGAAGGGCGGGATTTCGCAGTTGAGCGCCAACCCGACCATCATGCCATACTCCATCGCCAATTGGTTGACGACGGGCAACGTCCCCGGCAAGCCTAACGAGAGGGGATCCGTCGCGGAGTTGGGCGGCGCTTCGACGCTATCCACCACCGGGCAAGCACTAAACATCTTGCTCTCGGTGAGCATCTCCGCATGGACTTCCAGACCGATAATTGTTGTCCAATCCGACATAGGCGTTTTCCTGTTCTGTTGAGCACACTCTGCGGGGGATTGTACCACATGCGGTGGGGGCGGCGAGTATAATCTAATAGATGAATTTGTGATTTAGATTGACCCGGATGGTAATGTGGTTGATCTGTTCGCGCCGTTGGGGTGAGTGGTTAAGGGCAGGGTGCAGCACCCCGCCCATTTGCATTACGCTGTGGCGAATTTACCGCTAAATTGATCGATGACCTGTACAACCCATTCTTTGATGCGCTTGTTGGTCATCTCTTGTTGGCCCTCTTGGTCAACGCCTAGGCCGAGGAAGTGATCTTCAATCACCGCTTTGGACTCTTCAAACTCGTAGGTGTCGCGTTTCCACATTCCCCACACTTCCGCGCCGGATTTCATCACTTCGTTACCCAACTGCCCCAGGGCATCGAGGAAGTTAAAGCCGTAGCCGTTTTGATCGCCCAGGCCGAACATAGCGACCTTTTTGCCGCTTAAGTCCATCTCGCTGAAGTTAGGCAGGAAAATATCCCAGTCGTCTTGCATTTCGCCCGTGTTCCAGGTGGGCACGCCCATAATCATATGGTCGTATTCTTTCATCTTCTCCGGGGTTGTCGCGCCGATGTTATGCACATCCACATCCCAACCGTCATGATTGGCAAATTCTTCTTTAATCATGAAAGCGACGGCTTCCGTATTACCAGTAGAACTCCCGTAGAAAATTCCAATCTTGGGCATGGTTTGCTCCTTAACAATGACTTTTATTTGTATAATTTACCACAATCTGATGGGTATGGCATGAGTGGGTGCGACCAATACCAAGCGAAATTAGCGCAAGCTCTCTCGCGGATTGTTAACATGATTACGCTACCATAATCTGTAAGGTTCCTGATTTACAAGGAGATTACGGTCAACGACCACCCGCTGAAGCGGGTGGCTTGCGGGAAACCGTAAGCCCATGTTGACCAGCCTCAGCCATGCCGAAGGGCAAGGGCTACGTTACGGGCGAATACATAGG
>DAOTTT010000079.1:0-4238 GCA_034437635.1 Anaerolineae bacterium
CCTATGTATTCGCCCGTAACGTAGCCCTTGCCCTTCGGCATGGCTGAGGCTGGTCAACATGGGCTTACGGTTTCCCGCAAGCCACCCGCTTCAGCGGGTGGTCGTTGACCGAGACACTTCTCCTTTACTCGTTAGCACAAGTTTAAGCCAAGATTAAACGACTGTCAAATGACATCCATCACGATAAACAACTGCCATTCTGCATCCAACACAAAATTTATGTGACCTCTTTTATGCTAGAGTAGCTACATTTATCAAAAAGGAGAAAATCACTATGCCTAAAGCCTTAATTGTCGTGACTAACCACGACGAATACCCCACCCGCGAAGATACAACCGGGTTATGGTTCGGAGAATTGAACCACTTCTATCACCCGCTCAAAGAAGCCGGTTTCGAGATTGATTTTGTCAGCCCGAAGGGTGGCGCAATCCCGATTGACCCGCGCAGTACTGGGTTTTTGTTCATGGGTAAGCAAGAAAAAGCCTACATGAACGACGAAGACTTTATGCAGCGGCTCAATAACTCGCTCAAGCCGGAAGACATCACCCCGCAAGACTATGATGTGATCTATTACACCGGCGGGCATGGCACCATGTGGGACTTCCCGGAGAACGAGCAATTACAAGAAATCAGCCGCACCATTTACGAAAAAGGCGGCATCGTCAGCGCGGTTTGTCATGGTGTGGGCGGTTTGCTGAATATCACGCTATCTGACGGCAGCAATTTAATTGATGGCAAGTCCATCACGGGTTATTCTAATTTTGAAGAAGTGCTGGCAGGGTTAAAGAATGCCGTCCCCTTCTTGCTGGAAGATGAGCTTAAAGCGCGTGGCGGCACATACGCCAAAGCCATGCTGCCGTTTATGCCGTATGTGCGCGATGAAGCGCGGGTCATCACCGGGCAGAACCCGCAGTCCACCCGTGCAGTCGCCAAGCGTGTACTTGAGGTAATGCGATCAAGCTAGACCTAAGTAGGTTTCGTGCTATAATGCCGCCACAGGATACACATGGAGTCATTGCATGTCTTACGACACCCAGAGAAAAGAAGAACCGCTCACCCGTGAGAACAAAAGCCTCAGCTTGAGCGTCATCATCCCCTGCTATAACGAGGTTGAATTCCTTGAAAAGATCCTAGCACGGGTGCGTGCCGTCGATCTCGCTGATGAGATCGTCATTGTCGATGATGGATCAGCGGACGGTACCCGCGACATCCTCCACCGCCTGGAAGAAGAACCGGGCAACGAGGATCTGACGATCATCTACCACGACAAAAACAAGGGTAAAGGTGCCGCGCTCGTCACCGGGTTTGCGGCGGCCAAGGGCGATGTCCTGCTCATCCAAGATGCGGATTTAGAATACGACCCGCGTGATTACCCGACCCTGCTACTGCCATTGGAAGAAGGCATCTCCCCGGTAGTATATGGCTCACGCTTTTTAGGTGGTCCGCGCAAAGCCATGAACTTCTGGAATATGATTGCCAATAAGTTGCTGACGCTGGCGACAAACGTGCTCTATAACGCCATTTTGAGCGACATGGAAACCTGCTATAAGGTCTTCCGTAAGGAAGTCGTTGAAGGCATGAAGATCAACGCACGCGGCTTTGAGTTTGAGCCGGAGTTTACCGCTAAAGTGCTCAAAAAGGGCATTCGCATCTACGAAGTGCCGATCTCTTACAATGGCCGCGAATGGACCGAAGGCAAGAAGATCAAATGGCACGATGCTCCGAAAGCGTTATGGGCGCTGGTTAAATACCGCTTCATCAATTAATGAACCGTGTTCCCCGTTCGATCATCGCCATCAGTGGCGGCGTGCTGCTGATCGCTTTAGCCGTCGCCCTTGACCTTAGCCCCTGGATACGTGGGGGCTTTGGGTGGCGCTGGCCGCATATCCCCGTTGATTTTGCGCGTACCGTCCCCTTAATTATCACCATCGTTGCCTATGGCATCGGCGCATGGGTGTTGCTGCGCCATACCCGCCGCGCAGCCTGGGCGCTGACCTGGGCAATCGTCGGCAGCGCCGTGATCGCCTTCGCATTAGCTTACACTCGTGATGGAGATGCGATCTTCTCGCTATTTGTGCGCACTGCGTCCGGCATGACGACCGGCCCGCATTGGGCGGCCGCTCGCATCGACTGGGCGGGCGGCGCGTGGCAAGATTGGACGACCGTCATGGGCGATCTAGGCGGCCATCTGGGGACATCACCACCCGGCGCACCGATGCTAATCGCCTTGATGAACGATGCTTTAAACAGCGTGCCGGGCATCGCTGCAACCCTACGCGATCCGCTGTTTTATTATCAATGCCACAATTACGATATGCTTACATACACTCCGGCAGAATGGGCTTCCGCGTGGACGGGCATCCTCATGCCGGTGTGGGCGGCTTTAACAGCCCTGCCCATCTACAGCTTGGCGCGGCGCATCCGGCCTGATGGCGATGCCCGCCAAGCGGCGCTCTGGTGGGCGCTCGTGCCAGGGATCGCGGGCTTCGCCGCCTCTTGGAGCACGTTATATCCTTTGTTCAGTACCATTGCTTTATTAGCCCTGGTCATCGCATTGAGGCAAACGACCATCACGCGGTTGTATGCCTGGGCGTTTATCGCAGGCAGCCTCGCCGGGATCGGCACGTTTATTAACTTCGCCTTGTTGCCCACGTTGGGCATCTGTGGCTTATATACGCTGTTGGATTGGTGGTTTGTGCGGCGGCGTGATGGCGTGAGCTTCCGCCAGCCTGTGCAGATCGGCGCAGTTTTTGCCGTTGGCGTGCTGCTGCCCTGGGCGCTGTTCTGGTTAGCTGGTGGGGATGATCCCATCGCTATTTTACAAGCCTCGTTCGATTATCACTTGGGTTTAGACCGCCCCTATGAATTTTGGGTGTTTTTCCATGTGTGGGATTTTGCGCTGTGGACGGGCTTGGGCTTGGTCGCGTTGATTGTGGTCGCGTTACGGCGGAGAAACGCGCCGATTTTAGCCATAACCACGCTAGGCACTGTGTTGATTATGACCATCAGCGGCACGACACAGGGCGAAAGCGGGCGCATCTGGTTGTTTATGTCGCCGTTTGTGGTAGTCGCCGCCTGGGACGCTTTGCATCATCTCACATCAAAGCACAATCCCCGCGCCGCATGGACACTCATCACCGCCACTCATGCGGCGCTTGCCATCGCCATCACCCCAAACTATGCCGTTATCGGGTCGGAACTCACCCCGCGCCCGGCTGCACCTGCTTTCGTCGCGGAAAATCCCCTGCCGACAGCGGCCACATTCCGCACTGCCGAGGCTGGCGACGTGTTCCGCTTGACGAACTTCGCCGCAACACAAGCTAACGATAGCGTGCAGTTGTCCCTCCGTTGGGAAGGCATCCAAGCGACGGATAACCCGCTATGGTTTGGGGCGTTGTTGGTCACGCCGGATGGCACATCAACGGGCATGACGCTCTGGCAACCCGGCGAACAAGCGGGACAGTCGGCGCGGCACCCTACAACGTGTTGGACAGCCAACGCCATCATCGGAGACACCATCACGCTTGATCTGCCAGAAGATTACAGCGCCGGGGCATGGTGGGTGTCGTTGGCCGTCTTCGGGGAAGAAGACACGCCAGAAGGCCGCCTCCCGGTGATATTGGCAGACGGCACAAACGATGTTCAAATTGGCTTAGGGCCGGTTGCCATCAGCGATTAGGCTTGCCGCAACCACTGCACCGCTTGATCTTCTTCTTCATCGCGGAAAAAGCGGAAACGGTCATTGTTGCGGCTAAATAGCTTCAAAAAATTGTTGATGATGGTCAAGAAGCTGCCGCGACTCGTCAAAATCGCCATGCTGCCCGCTGGCCGGTTCGGAAATTCATCAAAAAACGGTTGAATTTTACGGGCCAGGTAGCGCACAGGCGGCCCCGCCTTGAGTTCACGCGCATCCAGCAGCAGGTGAATGTGTTGGTCAGACGATGCCTCATTGTACACATCGTAAAGCTGCTCAATGAACGCATCAACTGCTTGACGTTCGTCGCCCATAAATTTAAATTCGTGGATGCCGTTCTCGCGCCGTTGATATTTGCTGTAAATTGAGCTTTCTTGCGTCATCATACTTGTTTACCCCTTTTGCTATATGCCTATCGTGTATAAAAACGGTGAGAGTTAGATAGCCCTCACCTTAACCAATCGTTATTTGCGGAACTGCGTATGTGACCATTCTACAAAGAGATCGACCAAACGTAATCGCTGATACTTCCCGGTCGATGTCA
>DAOTTT010000080.1:0-5698 GCA_034437635.1 Anaerolineae bacterium
CCTATGTATTCGCCCGTAACGTAGCCCTTGCCCTTCGGCATGGCTGAGGCTGGTCAACATGGGCTTACGGTTTCCCGCAAGCCACCCGCTGAAGCGGGTGGTCGTTGACCAAATTCTCTCCAATAGCGTTTCTCGAAAAGCCTTTAGCAGTCTACCACACAACCCCGCTTTAAACGTAGGTAAAAAGTATGACACAAGGAGGATAGCCTATGGTAGTATGTTAAACATGATGACATATTTTAGAATTCTACTGTTGAGTTTTTCTATCGGGATAGTGATCCTGGTTGGTTGTGGGTCAGAGACCAACCATGTCATTGTCACACCTACACCCAACGAGACATTAATCGCTGCGGAAAGCGATCCGTTCGGCACGGGTAGTGTCGCACAACAAGCGACAGCCAGCCCAACACAAACAGACATCCCTATGACACCGCTGCGCTTCATTGGGCCTGTGGTCGGCACAGATTACGTATCACCAACACCAAACAACCAAGGCGATCCATTTGATGCCATACCAAGCATCACGCCAACCCCACCAGCATCAACACCGATCCCGCTAGCGACAGGCACCCCTGGCCCCACCCCGACACCGGTGCCTGGGCTGGATGCTGCGCAGATGGGGCTTCAGCTTTACTCCAACATGGGATTTGATGACTGGATGCGCGTCATTGGATTAACAGAGCAAACAGGCGTTGAATGGGTCAAGGTGCAGGTCAATTGGGCATTTTTACAACCGAGCGGGCCGAATGAATTTGGCGAGCCGTTCCAATTATTTGAGCGTCAGATCGAAGCCCTTAAACGGGCTGAATTTAACGTCTTGCTAAGTGTAGCTAAAGCGCCAGCATGGGCACGAAGCGTGCAACAAGAGAGCGGCCCGCCGGATGACCCGGCACAACTCGCGGCATTTTTGACCTTTATGCTCGACGAGACGAAAATCGGCGGCGTAACAGATGCAATTGAAGTATGGAACGAGCCTAACCTCATCCGCGAGTGGCAAGGCACGCTCCCCTTTAATGGTAGCGGCTATATGCAGCTTTTCACACCAGCTTATAACGCCATCCGTGCATACTCCCCGACCATGACCATCGTCACTGCCGGGCTTGCGCCGACTGGCAGCATTGGCACTTTTGCCGTTGATGATCGCCTATTCTTACAACAGATGTATAACGCCGGATTAGCCAACTATGGCGCGGATGTCGTCGTTGGCATCCATCCCTATTCTTGGGGCAACGCACCTGATCTACGCTGTTGTGATGTCATCGCCGGGCGTGGCTGGGATGATGACCCCCATTTCTTCTTTATCAACAACTTAGAAGACACACGCGCAATCATGCTCCAAAACGGCCATGATGTACAGCTATGGGTAACGGAGTTTGGCTGGGCGACGTGGGAAGGGCTTTCCAGCGCACCACCGGAAGAATGGGTGACTTATAACAGCGCACAAGATCAAGCCAATTATGGCATTCGTGCCTTTGAAATCGGCCAAGATTTGCCCTATGTCGGCCCTATGCTCCTATGGAATTTAAACTTTGCCAATGCCTTCACCGTAGAAAACAGCCAAGAAATCGCCGGGTACAGCATCATTAACCCGACCATTTTCCCTTCAGAGCGTCCACTCTATTGGGCAATGGCACAAGCTACAGGGGCTTTGAACCCATAGAAGCACACCACACAAGAACGAAAAAGAGGTTGCCCAATAATGGGCAACCTCTTTTTAATTTACGCTGTATTTTTCGTGCGCTTAGTCGCCTGTGACTAAGCTGTCTTCGTAGCTGTCGCTATCGTCATAGGCATCTTTGTTCATATCGAATGCGCCTTGTGCTTCCAGCGAGACTTCCGGCGCGATTAACTCGCGATCTTGATACGTGTGGAAGCCCGTCCCTGCCGGGATCAGCTTACCGATAATCACATTTTCCTTCAGGCCGTAGAGCTTATCCACCTTGCCTTCGATGGCCGCACCCGCCAACACGCGAATAGTGTGTTGGAAGCTCGACGCTGACAAGAAGCTATCGGTACTGAGCGCCGCCTTGGTGATACCCAGCAACACCGGAACGCCGGCTGCTGGTTCTTTGCCCTCGGCGATAAGGCGCTCATTCATATCCAGCAAGCGCAGGCGGTCGATCAGTTCGCCCGGCAGCAGTTCGCTATCACCGCTACGGGTAACCTGCACCTTGGACAGCATCTTACGAATGACAATCTCGAAGTGTTTGTCGGCAATGTTCACGCCCTGGTTACGATACACCTTTTGGACTTCCGTCAGCAGATATTTCTGCGTGGAGTCCGCACCGAGCACACGCAAGATACGATGCGGGTTGCTGGAGCCTTCGGTCAACTGCATACCCGGCGTAACCTGAACCCCGTCGTAAACGTCCGGGCGCAACCGGGCATTAGACGGAATTTCGTATTCTTCTTCTTGACGGCGTTCGTAGCGCACATACACCTTGTTGTCCTCTAAGTGGACAACCCCATCCATACGCCCGACGAGCTTGTCTTTCGTCTCCGGGTTCTCCGCAATAACGGTATTTTCACGGATTTTATCCTCGTCATCGACCTTGAGTTCCCAGCCTTCAGGAATATCATGTTCTTCGTTGAAGACTTCGCTATCAATCACAGTAGCGATGCGGACACCATCGCGCTTGGACATGCGCAGTATACCGCCGATGTCCGTCATGACGGCTTCACCCTTTGGTGTCTTACGCGCTTCAAAAAGCTCTTCAACACGCGGCAAACCAGTCGTGATGTCACCGCTGGCCTGTGCCGTACCACCGGAGTGGAAGGTTCGCAGCGTTAACTGTGTACCCGGCTCACCGATTGACTGTGCTGCGACAATGCCGACAGCCGCGCCAATTTCCACCATCGCGCCTGAACCCAGGTCACGACCGTAGCACAGCGCACAAATACCGTGAATGAGCGAGCAGGTCATTGGGCTGCGCACGCTTACTTCTGGGATTTGCAGCGTCTGGATCAACTCGGAAATGTCTTCATCAATCATGCTATTACGAGCGACGATGAGTTCACCCGTTTCTGGGTGGTGAACGTCTCGCGCTGCCGCACGGCCAACGATACGCTCGGCCATGTTTTGCCCGGCGATGTCGTCATCAATGCGGACGATCATACCGCGTTCTGTGCCGCAGTCGGTACGATTGACGATCACATCCTGCGCCACGTCAACCAAACGCCGCGTGAGATAACCCGCGTCCGCGGTACGGAGCGCCGTATCCGCTAGACCTTTACGCGCACCATGCGTTGAAATAAAGTATTCCAGCGCAGTCAAGCCCTTGCGGAAGTGGCTCACGATCGGCAAGTCGATAATACGACCGGACGGGTCGGCCATCAAGCCACGCATACCGGCCAACTGTGTAATCGGGCCAAAGCCGCCCTTGGTCGAGCCAGAGAGCGCCATAACAGCCACTGGGCCATATGGATCAAGCGTGTTACGGATGACATCCTGTAGCTTATCCTTGGCACGGCTCCACTCTTCAATGGTAATCTGATACCGCTCTTCGTCGGTCATCAACCCACGACGGAAAGAACGCTCCGCGTCTTCTACGACACGCTCAGCTTGTTCTAAGATGACATCGCGCTCTTCAGGGATAGTCAGGTCATGCACGGCAATTGTCGTACCGGAGATAGTCGCATAGTGGAAGCCCAAGTTCTTGATGGCATCCACAACGTCAGTTGTGCGGTCGGAGCCGATGCGCTGATAGCAAAGTGCTACCAAAGACTGCAAACCCTTCTTGCCCAATGTTTCCTGCACAAAGCGCATTTCATCCGGCAGAATGCGGTTAAACACCGCCCGCCCAACCGTTGTGATTACCAGCTCATCTTGCGGCGGTAGGTTATCGTAAACGTTACCGAGCAAGATCGGCGTGTGCAGTTCGACCTTACCTAAGCGGTAAAGGTACTCCATCTCGTTCATATCGACGACGAGACGACGCTCATACAAGTTGGTGATCTCAATATCATCCCAACCGTTCTTTTCGATGCGCTTACGCAGTTCCAGCGCATTGGCTAAGATACAATCGACCTCACCATCACGCAGTGCCTGCAAAGTCCGATCAAAAGCGTTTTCAACGATGACTTCGCGCTCGTTATCATCAACACCATAGATATCATCATACAACATCATACCCGGAATAATGCGATGGATGGAGAAGTAGAACCCGTTCGTTCGTGCGGCGATACCCACCCGTACATCAGGATTGTAGATATTTTCTAATTGGCGGAACTCATCTGCATTTGCCTTCAGCGCGACAACCTCAACCGTCGGGTCCATCGTCAGGTAGTAATTACCTAGCACCATATCCTTAGACGGCCCAACAATCGGTTGACCGTCAGCAGGCTTGAGTAAGTTACGGGTACTCAGCATTCGTTCACGCGCTTCTTCCACGGCTTTTTCGCTCAAGGGAACGTGGACGGCCATCTGGTCACCGTCAAAGTCCGCGTTAAACGCCGAGCAGACTAAGGGGTGAATTTGGATCGCCTTACCTTCAACCAATTGCGGCTCGAAGGCTTGAATACCGAGACGGTGCAAAGTGGGCGCACGGTTCAGCAGGACGGGGCGATCTTTAATGACTTCTTCGAGCACTTCCCACACTTCCGGCTTCTCACGCTCGATGATGCGCTTGGCACCCTTTACGTTGCTGGCATAGTTGTAATGTACCAGCCGGCTGATGACGAAAGGCCGATACAGTTCAAGCGCCATCGTCTTCGGCAAACCGCACTGATGCAGCTTGAGCTTAGGCCCGATAACGATGACCGAACGCCCGGAGTAGTCCACGCGCTTACCGAGCAAGTTACGGCGGAAGCGCCCTTTCTTACCCTTCAGCATATCGCTGAGTGATTTCAGTTCACGGCGACCGCGTCGGCTCAACGCCTTACCGCGTTGGCTGTTGTCAATCAAACTATCCACCGCTTCTTGGAGCATACGCTTTTCGTTGCGCACAATCACATCCGGCGCACCGAGTTCTAGCAGGTGCTTGAGGCGGTTGTTACGATTAATCACCCGACGATAGAGATCGTTCAAGTCGCTAGTCGCAAAGCGCCCACCGTCTAACTGCACCATCGGGCGCAAGTCCGGCGGGATGACCGGCAATACAGTGAGGATCATCCACTCAGGACGGTTATCGCTCTTACGCAGGCTTTCCAGCACGCTCAGGCGCTTGGTCGCCTTCTTCTTACGTTGCTTAGAGCGCGTCGTGCGGACTTCTTGCCACAGTTCCTTCGCCAGTTTATCTAGCTCAAGGTTCTGCAAAATTTTATAGAAGGCTTCAGCCCCCATGCTCGCCTCAAAGACTGAGCCATAACGCCCGCGCAGTTCACGGTAGCGCGTCTCGCTGAGGAACTGCTGCACATGCAGTTCACGCAGTTCTTGCCGCGCCCGTTCTGCCGCTTGGCGCAAATTGCTCATGCGGTCGTTGAGTTCGTCAATGTGTTCTTCAATCGCTTTTGAGGCTTCCGACGAGATTTGATCAGCTTCGACATCAAGATTGTCCAACGCTTGTTGGCGCATTTCCTCAATTTCCATCTGAAGTTCGCTCAGATAGTTATTGACGGTCTCTTGCATTTGAATGAGGTGGTCGTTGGTAATCAGCTCGCCCTTGGCGACGACGACCACTTCCGCGCTTTCAAAGTTAATATCGGAAGGCGCCATATCACCGATGATGGTTTCTAGGCGGGTGGTGATCCCCTGTGCCTC
>DAOTTT010000081.1:0-6384 GCA_034437635.1 Anaerolineae bacterium
ATCACTAAACTGACGAAAGCCGAGAACTCCCCCGCTATGCCGATTGCTGGCAACACAAAAGGCAAAAACACGTACTGTAAGATGCACCGCACACCAGAAAATAACAACGCAATCCCGAAGGCGTTTTCTGCATTGCGCGTTATAGGATCTACTGTAAACTCGTCATTGGTAACTTCCAACGGATCTTGTGCGCTTGTCTGTTGCATACCATCGTTACCTTTAGTTCTGTTAATCGTTTGTACATTCTATCACATTTGCTTTAACGCACACATAGCCATTGTTTAGTGGCAAAATAGCAATGATAACTTGACCTTCGGTTAGTTTTTGGTTTTTAGTTAGAGTCAAATCACCCCATGCCTGAAGGCAGTGGCTTGCAGTTCAGGCGGGGCTTGAACCCAATTCACTGACCGCGTATGGAGCATTGACTGACCCCCTGCGACCAATGTTGATCGCAGCGTTCACATCGGCATGTGCAGAAAACTCACACGCGATGCAAAGAAACTTGTCTTGCGTCTTGCGATTGCCTTTGTCAATATGTCCGCAACGCGAACATTGCCGACTGGTATTGCGTGGGTCTACATAAACTACTGGCAGACCGCATATCTCGGCTTTGTAGGCAATCTTACTTCCTAAGTCAGCAAACGACCAACTGTGTAATTGTGTTCTCTGAGGCTTGCGAAGCCGTACCGGACTGCGGATGCCTGTCAGTTCTTCCAGCGCAATTCCGCGTTCGGTGCGTTTAGCCTTTTTCACAATCGCTTTGCTCACACAATGATTCACGTCATTGGCAAAACGTTTCTCTTTGCCAGAGCGTTTCTTGAGCAGTCGTTTCGCTGATTTTGTGCCTTTCTTTTGCAGTTTGCGACGGATGCGACGATAACGATGCCGCACACGATTGACTGTCTTGCCACTGAAACGTTCACCATCATCAGTCGTTGCAATGTTGACAATGCCCAAATCCACGCCCATATAATCAGCGACATCTTCGGGTTCAGGGCTGTCTATGTCACAGACTGCGAAGATATAAAACTCACCACGAATAAATGCAAGGTCGCTCTCACCTTGCTGGTGTTGCAGGAGTTCTAACTGGCGTTTGCCTGCTTGAAAAGCAATACGTTGACGACCTTGCAACGTCCAGATGTTGACTTCCTGCGTCTCCAATCGGTAACTCAAGATGCGATTATCATAGGGAAACGCCCCGTATTTCTGGAAGTTGCGCTTGGTCTTTTTGTCTTTTTTGTAGCTATCGGCAACCTTACCCAACGCCCGAACAACGATCTGTGCCGACAACTCGAACTTATCACGTACATCGTAGTAGCACATCTTCTGCAACGACAGTTTCAGTCACAATTCAAGCATCGGGGTACACAGCTAGTCTTCGTCTTCGATGTCGACACCGATAATATCATAGATGTTATCAAGCAGGTCTTCTGCTGTGTCGATATGATCTAATGCCGCTTCATCATCGTTGTTCATCAGTGCTAAGCCAGACGCGAGTAACATCGCCCCTGCCCGCGTGACCAATGCCGCGACATCTTGATAATCATGCACAGCAACCAGATTATTGATGACCTCTGCGGCGCTCTGTGCTTGTGCGCGTGCTTGCTCTAATTGCTTACGTGCCTCTGTCGATGTATTCATTATTTTTTACATCCCCCAACAATACCTTCGCCAAAATTCAGAGTAGCGAAAAACGCACGATTTAGGTGACAATTTGATACCTTGTGACCCCTTGTAAACTTAATTTTTGCGCCAATCTTGCTGTTTTCCAGCGAATTTCATCCGAGTTTCAAAATTGGCGAAGGTATTGCCCAAGTAATGGATTTATATTCTGGGTGGTGCTGCATATACCCTGTGATATAGGGACGAAGTGCCTGCACCTTCTACCCGTTATTCTTGGCGAATTCCATCGCGTAATTTGCTAGTTTACTCGCTAAACCCTTGCCTTCATAGGCTACAGGTACTTCTGTATGACTATAGATCATGTTGTTGCCTGAAATCATATATTTGACCATCGCTATGCCACCATCAAGGCAGATTTCAATCGATTTTCATCAGCATTATATTCACAACACATCGGTCAAACGCCATCAGCTTATATCCTTATCACATCTACAATATGGGCGCTATTATAGAGCATGTACGTTAAAATACAGCATATTTTTACGACAGTAGAGAGCTTTATTGATGTCTATTGAACGCTTACAGACGCATCTGCAACAACTTCATAATCTGAGCATCGCTTATCATATGTTATTTTGGGATCAAAACGTGTTTATGCCACCCGATGGTGATAAGAGCCGCGCCGCACAGATGGCAACGCTCAAGCAACTGCATCACGAGAAGCTCACCAGCGAGGAAACCGCACGTGTGATCGAAGCAGCACGCGCCGAATTAGATAATGGCGACAGCGACAACGCCCGTTTAGTGCATGTCGCCAGCGAAGATTACACGTATGCTAGCGCCCTACCCGGTGATTTTGTCGCCCGCTACACACGAACTACTGCTGAAGCATTTACAGTATGGAAGCAGGCCAAAGAAACCAATAATTATGCGCTGTTTGCGCCGATGTTGCAACGCATCATTGACCTCAAGCTAGAAGAAGCCGATATTCGCGGCTATGACGATCATCCGTATGATGTGCTACTCGGTATGTGGGAGCGTGGCATGACGACGAAGCGCGTGCGTGAGCTATTCGACGCGCACCGGGATGATCTCGTGGCGCTATCTGCTGCGGTTAACGCACAGGCCGACCTTGTGGACGACAGCACCTTGCATCAACATTTTCCGGTTGCTGGCCAGCAGGAATTGGCGCAACGCGCATCGCGTGCTATCGGCATTGATTACGATACATGGGCACACTTTGCTACATCGCCCCACCCCTTCTGCCTACAGATTGCCCGCGATGACATTCGCATTACAACACGCTTTGTTGAGGATTTCTTCAATCCGGCATTTTACGGCACACTCCACGAAAGCGGGCACGGCTTACACGGACGCGGTATCGCCCCGCATCTAGATGGCACCTTCTTATCTAACATGGAGGATTACTCGCATGGCCTCGCCGAATCACAATCACGCACATGGGAAAATCTTGTTGGACGATCACGCGCATTCTGGGAGTGGTTCTTCCCACAAGCACAAGCGGTGTTCCCAGAGCAATTTAAAGATGCTGATGCCGAAATGCTCTACCGTGCTGTAAACCGCAGTTATGCACAGCCTATCCGCATTGAGGCCGACGAACTCACCTATAATCTACACATTATGCTCCGTTTTGAACTCGAAGTCGCTTTAGTTGAAGGTGCAATCCGTGTTGATAAATTGCCAGACGCATGGAATGACAAGGTCAAGGCGTATTTTGGCATCACGCCAGAAGATCATACGCGGGGCGTGCTACAAGATGTCCATTATTCGATGGGCGGCATCGGCGCGTTTACGGGCTACGCCATCGGTAACTTGCTCGCATCACAATTCTACACACAGGCAGAACAGGCATTGCCGGATATTCCCGCGCAGATTGCTCAGGGCAATTTTGCACCGCTGCGCGAGTGGTTGACTACCAATATCTATCAACATGGGCGTAAGTTCAACGCGGAAGAAATGGCGCAGCGCGTCACCGGAAAGCCAATTCAATCACAAGATTTTGTGACCTATTTACGCGAGAAATATACGGCGATTTATGAATTATAGATGATGGTTGTGCTGCCAAAACAGTAGCTCATTATGCCAGAGACCTAAGCAATTTGCCTATACTACTCATGCTCAGGATGACAACCTGCACATTTCGCCCCAGCAGAAATAATATCATTCGGGCGGAACAATCACCCCGTCTATGAACTTATCATTTACGATAACTTCACATCTGCTTCGGTCGCTAGATTCGCCTGACGGAAGGACTTCACACGTTCCTCACCGTGTGGCGTTAGTTGCACCACGTTGTTCGCTGTCTGTATCAAATTTGATGTTCTTAGCCGGGTCAACACACGTCTCATCTTAGCCTGTGACCAGCGAAAATGTTGGTAGAGCGTGTCAGCAGCCAATTCTTCAAACTCTGTCGCCGTGTTCTGATGGTGATAGACATGCCCCAGCACGACCTGATTGTTAAAACGGCGGCGCTGGTTGGCACGCCGGATCAAGGTCGAGATCATGCCATATTTGGGCGACAGCACCCACGCCATCAGGAAGAAGAAGAAGATCATCAACACCATTGACGCGGAGATAGACGAGTCCCACCGTTCTACCAACTCCATCCCAAAAGTGCGATTCAGGAAGGCCAGCACATCCCCAATCTGGATAATACCGAGGAAGTTCCCCCGTGCTAGATCGTAGCCGAAGAATGCACCTACACTGCCGATGAACGCACTCAAAACCAGCATCACCGCTAGTCGGTCGGTCAGCAAATAAGCGGCGGCGGGTGGGATAATGAAGAAAGCGATCACCAAGATCGATCCGACGGCATCAAACGCGCCCACAGCGACCAGACTAACCAGCAATATAAGCGCATAGTGCAGCATACCGGGCCGAAAACCCAACGCCTTTGCCAATGTCTCATCGAAGGCCGCTAGCTTGAGTTCCTTGTAAAAAATCGTCACAAAGCCGGTGGTCAGTAGCGCCATAATCGCCGTCACAGTGACCGACTCTGGCCAGAAGACCAGATCCGGTTCTTCCTCAATCAACCCGGCCTGCCACGCCTGCCCCGGTGAATAGGTGCCGCAGTTGGTACATATTTCACGGAATTCTGCCCCTTCGTCACGTGGGCTAATACCCAGTTCACGGCAGTTCGTACACTGGCGTGATAGATTGGCTAGATCATCGTCGGGGGTGATGATCACCGTCACACAGTTTTCGATGCAGTGGCTGTTGGTATTCGCCCAAGCAATGCCGATTTCACCAACCATCACCGCATCTTCGTCGATATGTGCATCCTCAACAAAACGCGAGATGAGGATAATCGAGATGGCAAACAGCAGCGGGAAAGCCAGGCCCAGCGCCGCATCCTGCTTGACTAAGCCGGAACGATAAATCAATTCGGTCAAGACCATCGTGATAACACCAGCCGCCGCCGCGCCGATAATCAACCAAGGAGATGAGAGATTGGGTTCTTGGTTGAACAATTCGGTCATGACCATAAACGCCACTACAATCCCTAGCAGCACCGTATGACTGATAGCATCGCTGGTGAGTGCCATGCCGCGCAACAACAGGAAGGTGCCCAGCAACGCACCGGAAATCGCAATCAACGTGCCGACGATGATCGCCGTTGTCTGTGGATTGCGAAAGAAGGCATTGATTTCTTCCCGCGGGAAGAAATTTTGCAAAATATCAATAAAGACGCTTTCGATGCCAAACATCAGCTTGCGGCTCCTTCCAGCTTGCGTTGTAATCGGGTAACTGCTTCATCCGGCAGCACTTCTTGTATGGGTTTCTGGCGGTCTTCCATAATGAGCGGCAGTTTCAACTCATCACCATACAGGCGATAGAGATCCCATAATTGTTGGTTGTGTGCATCCTGCGTCGCCACCTCCACACCATGTTCGGTTAACACCCATGCCCCTTGTTCGTGCTGGATATAGCCTTGACGCTCAAGCTGGTCTAAGCCAAGCTGTGCGTCCGAACCACGCACACCCAAAATAATCTGCTCTGGTACTGGATGTGTCGCGCCGCCGTGCGACCGTGCGTACTTGTAGAGATCGCGCAGTATTGTCTGAGCCACAAAACGTCGCCGGTCGCTACGTTGTCGCAGCAATGTCCAGACCAGACCGCGCCCCGGCGCGAATCCAATCGAAATCATGACGATGACAAATGCCGCTACGATAATCATCGGGCCAGTAGGCACATTGGCATCCACCGCACTGAGGATAGCCCCGGTTGCCCCAGCAAAAGCGCCAAAGACTGCCGAGAGAATCACCATCTGGTCGAGCTTCTGCGTCCACTGACGGGCGGCAATGCCCGGTGCAATCAACATACCAACCATCAGGATCACCCCCGCAAGCTGAAGACCTAGTACAATTGCCACGACAATCAGCGTGGACAATATACTGTTAATTAAGCCCACCCGAAAGCCGTTAGCACCGGCAAATTCGGGGTCGAAGGTCACCAACTTGAACTCCTTCCAGAAGAGCAGTAAGACGACAAATGCGGCTCCACCAACGATCGAGATCAACTGTACATCACTCTTGACCATCGCCGCTGCCTGCCCGAAGATGAACGTGTCCAGTCCAGCCTGACTCGCGTCGGCACGACCCTGGATATAAGCCAGCAATGCGATCCCCGCCGCAAACCATGTCGCCAGTACAATGCCCATCGCTGTATCCTGCTTGATGCGGGTCGTATGTAGTACACTGCGGATAAACTGCACGCCGATCCAACTAGCGATGCCCGCAC
>DAOTTT010000082.1:0-4004 GCA_034437635.1 Anaerolineae bacterium
GTCTTCGCGGCTTAATTCGGGGGGACATGTGGGATACTCTGACATATTGCTATTCTCTACCCATTTTTCCCATTTGACAAGTCACTCTTTTCACCCACCTGAGTAGTTACATCTTCTTCCTTTTTGGTCGAAGACTCATTTTTTTCTTGTTTTGCGCTTATATCCGTTTCGGATTTTGGCGTTTCTTCAGCAGGTACGGCTGGCGCTTCTGACTTTTCCGCTTCTGTCGGCTTGGTCTCCAGCTTGGGTTCTTCAGCCGGTTTTGATGCTTTGGCCGTTTCTGGCTTTTCTGGTTGCGTCGTCGCACCAGATGCTGACGACTCCGGTTTGGATGCTTCTATCGGCTTGACCTCCGGCTTGGGTTCTTCAGCCGGTTTTGATGCTTTGGCCGTTTCTGGCTTTTCTGGTTGTGTCGTCGCACTAGATGCTGACGACTCCGGTTTAGATGCTTCTGTCGGCTTGGCCTCCGGCTTTTCCGGGCTGACTACTTGCACGGATTCTTGCGTCTGCGTAATAGAGCCATCTTCGCCAACTACAGCAATAACCGCATCAGATGAGCGCGGCACTTCATCTTTAGTGGCGCTTTCTAGTTCTTTGCGCCGTTCGGAGAACAATTCCACCAAACGCGGGATCGGCAACGGCTTAGAGATATAATCGTCACAGCCTGCCGCCAGACACCGCTCCCGGTCACCGACCATAGCATAAGCCGTCACCGCCACAATCGGCAGCTTGCACCCGTCTTCGCGCAATTTTTTGACCACATCCAAGCCTGTCATACGTCCAGCAAGCTGAACATCCATCAAAACCAAATCAGGATCGTCTTTATCAAAGTTGCGCAGCGCTTCTTCGCCGTCAATATAATTGATTACTTCATCTTTGCCCGCAATGCGCCGCACCAGCGACACATTAGCCATGTTGTCTTCGACGTAAAGTATTCGCATTAGCTCGCCGCCTCCTCATTTTGTGGAGTTGCTTCAATAGCTGCGGTCTCTACTGTCTGGTTTTGATCTTTGTTATACGGTTGCAGCGTAAAGTAGAAGGTACTCCCGACCCCTACTTCGCTCTCCACCCAGATGCGCCCGTTCATGAGGTTGAGCAATTGTGTAGAAATTGCCAAGCCCAAACCGGAGCCAGCACGCGGATCGCGCCCGCCGGTACTCTTTGACTGTGTAAACTCCTCAAAGATCAAATCAATCTGATCTTTGGGGATACCTTCACCGGTATCTGTCACGCTGAACACCACACCTGCGTCGGTCTCTTTGATATTCAACGTAATTGATCCTTCATTTGTAAATTTAGCCGCGTTACTATAGAGGTTAATCAACACCTGCCGCACGCGGTTGGCATCAGCCCAAACATCGGGCAATTCATCCGGCAATTCGGTTTTAAGCTCAATTGGCTTACCCGCAACGAGGCCATGTGACGTAGCGATGACCGCCTCCACAACTGGACGCAAATCGACTTTTTCCATGTAAATTTCGAGCTTACCCGCATCCACACGCGCCAAGTCGAGAATGTCGTTAATCAAGCTGAGCAAGTGCTGCCCACTGGTGTAAATCTGGTTCAAGTCCTTGCGGTAAGCCTCCGGCAAGGGTTGATCGTCATACATCATAGGGAATTTCAGCATCGTCTCACTAAAGCCGATGATCGCGTTAAGTGGCGTGCGCAACTCATGGCTCATGTTGGCCAAGAACTGCCCACGAAAGTTCTTCGCCTGCTCTGCGGAAACCCGCGCTTCTTCAAGCTCGGCGTTACTCTCCTGCAACTTCTCACTAAGCACTTCACTGCGCTTCAAGCTGCGGCGCAACTCGTTGCGATTGTCAAATAAGGCGCTGTTGGTCTCGCGCTCGCGCTCATAGTTCATGAGCGCCCAGTCCGTTACCTGATACAGTTCCCCCGTTACCTGTGCGGAAAGCAGCAAGCTGATGACAATCATCAAAATCGCCATAAATTGATGCCCATTCAGCACCAACTCTCCATCACTGAATGATGGAATACCCACGATAGCCACCACTGTCGCCATAGCGATCAACATAGTCTGGTAAGGTCGCAACATCAAACCCGCGATGAAAACCACCAAGACGAAGAAAAATGGTAAAATTTCACGCGCAGTTGATGTCCCATCAAACATAGCGACAGAAAGCGCCACAAGGCCGCCAATGGCAAAGGTCATTGAGGCGATTTCATACTTCTCACGATACAGCAAAACACCCGTCAATGAACAAAAAGCGATGAGCGTAATAGGCGCCAAAATCCAAATTTCGATGCTAAGATCTTCTGAGGATACAAATGCAAACATCAATAGCACTATGGCAACGCTTATCGACAACGTTACGCGCCATAAAATGTTAAGACGGTCCGCTTTGACCTCTGTGGCGAAATCAATTTGTACAGTATCTGTTGTGGTTTGTGGTTTATCTATAGACATATTTAGTTTCTTTTAAGAAAAAAAAGAATCGAAATTATTCATTTATTATACATTAATCAAGATGACTTTAACACAAAGTTTTACATTCTAACGATAGGCAGACGAACACCTGACGGATGACTAACATCATGGTAGATGGTTTGGTCAGCACTACATATCGTAGAAGCCGTCACGGGGTCTTCCCCTGTGCCTAAATTGCGCATCCAGCGCGGGTGTGCGCCACTGGATACTTGCACCCGCAGACAATGCCCTGGCTTAAGCTGATAGGCCGTCGCCCATAAGTCGAGTTCAACACGCAATGTGCCGTCAGTTTGCTGTTCGCCCTTTCCTGGCTCAAGCCGCACAAGGCCATCACAGATATTCACAGAGCGCCCATCAGGATATACATCACACAGTTTTGCGAAGAAATCTGTGTGCGCATTCGTCGAGCGAACGTATAACTTCGCCGTGACATAGCCCATTAGCGTCAAGGGTTGTGTGAGTTCGGGTGTTGTAAATGTCAGCACATCATCACGGGCTTCAAGCTGACGATTATCCCGACGGCCACCTTGCCCCGGCCCGAACGCCGTCCCGCCTACAGCCGGGGTTGGGCTTGCCGGATCATAGCGATATGTCGTATACGCAGTTTCAACTTGGGCGGGCTGCGGTGCTAGATGCCCCTCTGGTTGCAAGTAATAGGTTATCTCATCCGCTACAGGCGGCCATATGTCTAAGTTCCGCCATTCTCCCGCACCGAGCACATACACGCGCACCGGCTTCGCCCGTAAGCGATCTGCCTGCCCTTTAAGATGCGCATCAAACCACGCCAGCCCCTCACGCACATCGACAAAGCTCCCGGCAATATTGAAATGATGCCAAGGGCCTACCGTGAGATAAGGTGTTTTGCCCTCTGCCACAAGCACCTGATAATCTTCCAGCAATGCCCGCAAGAAGAAATCATACCAACCGCCGATCAAATGCACGGGCACGGTGACCGCAGGCAAGTTCACCGAGTCGAACGCCTCCTGCCACAATTCATCATCATCACGCGGATGCTGCAACCAAAGCTGATAAAAATCGACTTGATGGCCGATAGCCACCTCGTCACATTCCTTGATGGGTACTGTCTCAAACGCCGGTTGAACATCACGCTCCATGTTGTATAACATCGTCGCGGCAAAGATCGCCGGCAACGGTTTAAGGTGCTCTAGGCGCTCTAAGATGCTCGCCCAACGCATCGCCAACCCCAGGTCAAGCACCCCATCAGGATACAAAATGCGGTGCATGTTCGACCCTGTCACAGTCGGCGTAATCGCTTTAATCTCTGGCGTGTCCGCAGCCAAAGCCCACTGCACCAAGCCCAAGTAACTTGACCCCCACATGGCAATTTGCCCGTTAAACCAAGGCTGACGTTTAATCCATTCGACCGTCGCTTGACCATCAGGCTTTTCGTTGAGATATGGCTCGAAGGTCCCGCCGGAATCAAATCGCCCGCGCACGTCCTGCACGACAACATGATACCCGCGCTCTGCAAAGCGTTGGGCGATAAAGCTCAAAAGCCAACCCACAGAGCTTAACTTGCGGTTACGGCCATAGG
>DAOTTT010000083.1:0-8365 GCA_034437635.1 Anaerolineae bacterium
TCAGGTATTGTCGACAGAGCCTTCAATCAAATCCGGCAACACGGTCAATCTGATGTTGCTGTGATGATTCGGCTCCTGGAAGTTATTGCAATCGTTATTGTCAGGGCAACCGAGGATACTCAAAAGCAAGCACTGATCAAACAGGCTGAGATGATTAAACAAACCAGTAATGAGTTGACGATAAATGAGGATGATCGCAAAGATATTATGAAAGTTTATAATTTGGTTATTCGTGCGCTCGATGATGATCAAAGTATAGTAAAAGAGTAGTCCTCCACCGAAAGATAAGCGCGGAAGCCCCTAGCTTTAGCTCTAACAATTACCCACATCTTTTGGGTGGGGGAAAATGGGCTGAAATGTCTGAAAAATCGGGTGAAAACTTGCGTATTCCCGATGAATGAGGCTATATATTTGACGATAGAGATATTACTATCGGTCAAAACAACCTTCTTTCAGACCAAAATTAGTAACTACTCAGGTATGCTCTGATTTGCATACTGCCCCGGTTCAAAACCGGGGGCTAGCCCACTGCAAAGCCCGTTTACGGGCTGTATAAAATTGATCTTTCGCGCTGAATAGCCCGTTTACGGGCTTCCTAACGTTTAATGTAGCCATCGGCTTTGAGCCGATGCAGGATATAGGCTTTACCTGAGTAGTTGCCAAAATTATCCATTTCCCCCCTATATCCCGACTTATGGGTAACTGTGAAGCCTTCAGGCGTGGGGAGTATGTCACGACGACAAAACAAAAACCGGGACGCATATACGACCATCCCGGTTTTTTCGTGCGTTAATTCCGGCGTTCTTCCACAAAGTCTATCGCCGCCAGCAACTTCTGGATGCCGTCCATCAAACTGCCTTTGATGTGCAAGCGGATCGCCCGGCGGCGGTGCGCTTGCAGCGCCTCAAAGTCGCCCCCAGCCTGCGCGTCGATCAACGTGGCAAAGCTATAATCCGCGTCCGGCACAGGTAAATCGTTCTCATGGTCAGCCGTGATCTGAATAAAAACGCCCGTGTTCGGCCCACCCTTATGGAACTGCCCGGTACTATGCAAAAAGCGCGGTCCATAGCCCAGCGTCACGGCACGATGCGTCACCGTGCGCATCCGCCGCCGGACGTGCATCAATACCTCGTGGATCTCGCGAGTGTGCGGCAAATACGCCATCAGCGCGAAGTAATCCCCGGCGTTCGTCCCGGCGAACTGCGCGGCGAGTAACTCCGTGCGGCTCTTGATGTTATAGCCGTGCGCCTTGCACAGTTCCTTGAGCGGCAAAAGCGTGTCATCGCCCATATACAGATCGACATTGTGCCCGGTGATAAACGGGGTTGCCTGCGGCAAGTGCCCGTGTTCGGCATAATGCGCGAGCAATCGCTTGGTGTTGTCCTTACTCTCGGTCACATTCGGCTCATCAAATGGGTTGATGCCCAACAGCTTACCGGCAATCGCCGTCGCATACTCCCAGCGGAAGAACTCCCCGGCGATGGCGTAAGAATCTGGGATGCGCAACATCACACGCGGATGCCCGGCGTAGCGTAGCGCCCGGATCGCTGCGTCGTTGCTGGCGTTGGCCGGGTCGTCATCCACCTTGAGGTAAATAAACAGGCGGTCGCTGTTGTAATCATGCGGGCGACCGATTAACTCACCGACGACGGGCAAAAAGCCCTTGTCCTGCTTGCCCAGGCTCTCCGCGACCAGTTGCTCCACCCATTGGCCGAAGCTCTCAAGCTGTGGGCTGGTGTGCAAGCTGATCTTATCGCGCCCATTCTTGCCCAATGCACCGATGATCGCGCCCAATGTCAAGCCAGGGTTGGCCTCATCCGGCACGCCCACCGCACACCGTGTCATCATGTCATCGGCATAATCAAATAGCTTGTCCATATCCAGGCCGATGATGGCCGCTGGCACCATGCCGAAGTAACTCAAGGCGCTATAGCGCCCGCCGATGTCCGCCGGGTTGATGAACACTTCGCGGAAGCCGTTTTCTTCCGCGAGATGCTGCAAGGGCGTGTCCGGGTCGGTGATGGCGATGAACTGTGCACCGTTTTCACCCGTCAGCGCATAAAAATGCTGGAAGAAGGCCATTGTTTCGGTCGTCGTGCCGGATTTACTCGCTACGATAAACAAAGTCTTTTCCAGATCAACCGCGTCTGCGGTGCGCTTAATCTGCGTGGGATGCGTGCTATCCAGGACATGCAAAGCTGGGAAGCCCGGCGCATTGCCAAATGTCGTCATCAGCACTTCCGGCGCAAGGCTACTGCCGCCCATGCCGAGCAAGATCACATCGCTCATGCCGCTGTCTTTTATCGTCGCTTGGAACGCCTTCAGGCGGTCGCGGTCAATCGTCGCGTGCGTACCCAGCCAGCCCAGTCGCGTGCTAATCTTGGCGATAGTCGGCGCGTGGTCTTTCCACAAGGAGCCGTCATGGTTCCACAGGCGATCATTGGTAAAGTCCGCGCTCAAGCGTTTGATGACCTTCTCGTAGGCTTGGGCGTGGATGCCGAGCGCGGCCTTTTGGCGGCGGGCTGCGTCAACATCCAGCATATTCCGCTTGGCTTCCACCTGGTTGATTAACTCATCAAAAGCTTTGACAAACGCCTCAACGCCGTCATCTTGTAGGCGCTGCGTGACCTGTGTCATATCAACACCCACCGCTGCCAGTGCATCGAGCGACTCTTGCGCGACATCCACCGCTTCTAAGATGGTCTCTCCGGCGACTGTGCCATGATCTTTAAACGCCGTCAGTGTCTCCGGCGGGACAGTGTTCACCGTGTCACGCCCGATGAGGTTATCCACATAAAGCGTATCCGGGTAAGCGGGGTTTTTGGTACTGGTTGAAGCCCACAATGGCCGTTGCACCGCCGCGCCAGCTTCGCGCAAGGGCGCAAAGCGTTCGCCCTCAAACAAGGCCGTAAACCGCTGATACGCCAGCCGCGCATTGGCGATCGCCGCTTGCCCCAGTAATTTATTATTGGCTTGCACGCGCTCATGGTCGCCTTGCACCTTCGCCGCGTGGATGTTGTTGTCGAGCATCTTATCGACCATCACATCAATACGACTGAGGAAGAAGCTCGCCACCGACGCGATGTTATCCACCGTGCGCCCGTCCGCGTGGCGTTGCTCCAGCCCGGCGATGTAGGCTTCCGCGACTTGTTCGTAATTTTCAAGGGAAAAAATAAGGGTTACATTGACGTTAATCCCGTCGGCAATGGTCGCGGTAATCGCCGGGATACCGGCGGCGGTCGCGGGGATTTTAATCATCACATTGGGGCGATCCACCATATCATACAGACGACGGGCTTCTGCAATTGTCCCGGCGGTATCGTGCGCTAAATGCGGCGAGACTTCCAAGCTCACAAATCCATCGCCGCCTTCGGTGCGCGTATACACCGGGTAAAATAAATCCGCCGCAGCTTGGATGTCCTGCACGGCGATACGCTCATATATGGTGTTGGCATCAAGTTCAATAAGGCTGGCAATCGTTTCGTCGTAGTCGGCGCTGTTACCAATCGCCTTCTGGAAGATCGACGGGTTGGAGGTCACCCCGACAATGCCGTCGGTGTCAATCATCTTCTGAAACGTACCGTCTTCTAGCAAGCTCCGCCGGATGTTATCCATCCAGATGCTTTGTCCAAATTGTTGAACGTCCACAGGCGGGTTAGCCATGCGTCGTGTCTCCTTAAAAATCTATTTAAAGTCTGTATACACAAGGTATTGTAACGCTGATTGATGCGAGTGGGAACAGCAAAGCCCGGTTTCATCATGCCCACAACGTAAAGATGGCCTGCATGAGCAGACCATCTCCGGGTGTTATCCATTGCGTCATAATGCCATTAGGCTTTGAGGCGTTGTAGGTATTCTTTGCGGAACTTCGCCACCTTCGGCGCGATGACCACTTGGCAATATCCCGCGCCAGGGTTATGGGCGAAGTACTCTTGATGATAATTCTCTGCCGGGTAGAACGTCCCCGCAGCGGTGACTTCCGTCACAATTGGGTTTTTCCACAGGTCGCCCGCGTTGAGTGCGGCGATCTTTTCTTCTGCAACTGCCTTTTGCGCGTCGGTATGGTAGAAGATGGCCGAGCGATATTGCGGGCCAACGTCCGCGCCTTGACGGTTAAGCGTGGTTGGATCGTGAATGGTGAAGAACACATCCAGCAGATCGCCAAAGCTGATGACATCCGTATCAAACTTGACCTGCACGACTTCCGCGTGTCCGGTGGTCTTCGTACAGACTTGCTCATAGGTCGGGTTTTCGACATGCCCTCCGGCATAACCGGAGACGACATCCGTCACCCCCTTCAACTGATCGTAGACGGCTTCCAGGCACCAGAAGCACCCACCACCCAGCGTTGCTGTTTCAATTGCCATCGTTCACGTCCTTGTCTTTTGTGTATATGCCCTCATTATACAAGCATAATGTTGCAACAATGATAGAATTGGTCTAACAATTCGCGCCTTCTGTAATATCCGCGTTCACATCCAACCAGACCAACGTTTCCACGCCGCCGCTACCACTATTACCCGTCACATCGAACGCCCACCAACCGCCCAAATTGCGGCCTAAAGTCTCCACCGTATCCCCAGCGTTGAGGCTACCAACGGCGGTCTGATCGTATGAATTCGGCGTATCATAGTAATTTAATCCGACATTGGCCGTGATGCGGCAACCGCTCCCCGCTGGCGGGCCGGAATACACCGAATTACTATTGACCGGCTGTGCGATGACATCATCCGCCGCATTGTAAACTTCCGCCGTCAAGATGCCTCGCAGGTTAGGCGGCACCACCCACTGTATCATAAAGCCGTCTTGCGGGTTATCGTCCATGCCGATCAACTCGCGCTGATTGGTGTTATCCGGGCGATAGAAAAAGCGCACACGCGCAGCGTTAGCAGGTGCGTCCATATAGGTGAGTGTCGCCGTCGCCCCGCGCAGAACCAAAATATTACCCGCATCTGCGGCCAGCACCGGCGTGATACCCACGCCACCTTGTAACGCGATGCCGCTTTCCGTATAGACGTTAACCGCTTGGCTGAGTGCCACAGCCGCCCCATTTGCATCGACGGCTTCCGCGACCAATCGACCGATTGGCCCGGCGCTTGGTGTTTGCCAGAAGATCGACGCAGTGCCCGTCGATACGGTGCTATCCGTGCCGATCAACGCCCGGCAGCACTCCCATGTGCCCGTGCCCGTGGGCACCGTGTAGAAGCGGACTTCGCGTGTTTGCGCCGGGAAGCCGATCCACGTTAAGCGCACCGTCGTATTTTCCGCGATGACCAACCACCCAGGATCATTGCGCTTGATCGGCTCAACCCCAATCGGCGCAAGCGTCACGACGGTGGGCACTGTAGGCGGGGTAGCCGTTGATTGTGGGATGGCGGACGCGGCAACCGGCACGTTCGGCACATAAATCCGCTGTTCCGGCACAATCAGATTGGGGTTAGTCAGGCAATTGCCGATCGTCAAATTCTGCGTGGTGGTATTCGCCCGTTGTGCGATGTTGCCCAACGTATCCCCACCCAACACTGTATACGTAAACCAATCCGTGCGTACAGTGCAAGTGGGTTGATCGTCTACTTCGTCTTCTTCATCATCTTCTTCTTCGTCGTCAACACCCGGCAAGGGGGTCGATGTGGGGCGCGGCGTGGCTGTGGGGAACGCCGTATTGACAATCACAACTTCGGTTGGCTGCGGTTCATCCTCTTGCCCGGCACCCAGGGAACATGCCGCCGTCAACATAATCATCACGATGAAAATCACAAAACGCATCGTGGAGTCTCCTCATTATTCTGTCTCTCTTGTGGGATTAGTTGCAGATGGTCGCGTCGCGGTTCCCAACGCAAAGCTTACGCTAGCCCGCCCGGAAAAGCGTTAAGGTGTGCCCAAAGGTGACAATATCGCCATCTTCAAGATGTGCGCCCTCTGGCGGCACCGGCGTATCGTTGACCCGCGTCCCATTGGAACTCCCTAAATCATAGAGTTTCCACTCTTTACCGTCGCGCTCCAGGCGAGCATGTGGCCGCGAGACAGACGGATCTTGAATGGTAATCTCCCAGGCGGCGTTTTTAGTTGCTCGCCCAATCACCAATGTCGGCAGCACAAGCGGAATTTGCGTGCCTTCTTGCACCCCGGTTGTAATAATCAGCTTACCCGCCCCGGTTTTCATCGTCGTTGTGATGAGCCGCCCGGCTTTTTTCGCTTGGTTTACATCGGTGCTATCCGCCGCTAAAAAGCGTAATTTGACACCATAGAGCAAGATTTCATCCCCGGCAAAGAGCGGGAACGGTTCCTCAATCTTTTGGTTGTTGATCACAGTCCCGTTAATGCTGCCCAAGTCACTGATGACGAACACGCCCGCCCGGTACGTGATGACGGCGTGTTGGCGCGAGACATGCTCATCGAGAATCACAATATCATTGGTAGACAGACGGCCAATGCTGGCGGTCGCACCTTCTTCTAAAACGTATTCTTGGCGTTCCTGTGTGGTCGGGTCCACCCAGGTGATTTTAGCAATGGATTGATCGCTCATGCTGTGCCCTTATCAATGCGGTGTATGTTGCATTATAGCACTTATTCAAGCGGCACAATCTGGATCAATTCTCAGGGGATATAAACCGTCGCCTCATCGACCAACACGCCATATAACCCGGCATCTTCATCGACTAGCGGGTAGATCATCCCCGGCTCTAAGGTCGCCACCACTGCCGCATCACGTTGCGGCGCGGCTAACGCATCCTGCATAGCATCCCCGCGCACGCCATACGCGGGGCCGGTTTCAAGCCCTCTGCTAACCAGACCGTCTCGCGCTCAGGATCGTCTCGTTCCATTCCCATGTGGACTCCCCCGCCCAAAAGCTCAGGTAAAACACCCACACTTGCTGATCGTCGGTTTCGTCCGCTTGCGCGACCATCACCAGCAATAGCATCAAAACCAAGAGTATGTTACGCATTTCTAACCTCAGAAATATGAATTTTAAGCGAAAAATTGCCCAGCTAAACTTTAAGCAAACCATTGCAAAACTGGTAGCTCATTTTTATGTGTTAGATTAGCAACAATATCATTACAAACTTGTTATAGCACATGGACGCCATACTACAATACGCATCTAACATCATCGACATATCTGGTGCCATACTCGAACACGCGCACGGTATTAACCGCCAGCAAGCTCAGTTTGTGGAAACCATCCATCATCGTACCATCAGATTTGCCAATGAGTACATCGAAAAGCGCGAATGGCCGGTACAGGCTTTACGCCGTTACCTTAATCATGATGCCATGTCCCCCTTGACCATCGTCATCGGGTATAGCGAATGGCTCATTGACGGCTCGTTCGGAGAATTGAAAGACGCTTACAAAGAAGCGCTGGAAGAAATCCGCGAGTACGGCTACGCCCTGCAAGATGAGATCAACGACTTACACACGCAAGTGTGGTCATTCATGCAGCAGATGGGCATCCCCAAAGGCAACACCGCCGCCCTCTCATCATTAACTTAGGGGCCGCCCTAAACACTCAAAATATGCGTGACAATCGTCGCGCCTGTGCCGCCGATGTTCTGCGTCATGCCGATGGCCGCACCCGGCACTTGGTTCGCGCCTGCTTCCCCGCGCAACTGTGTCACCAAGTCAACCACTTCATAAACGCCCGTCGCGCCCACCGGATGCCCGCGCCCCTTTAAGCCGCCCATCGTGCTGATCGGCACGCGCCCCGTCGGGGTGATGTCGCCGTTCGCCGCCAGGTCAACGCCGCGCCCCGGCTCTGCAAAGCCCGCCGCCTCTAAGCTCAAGGCCGCCATGATGGTAAAAGCGTCGTGCAATTCAAATACGTCGATGTCCTGTGGGCGCAAGCCGGATTGCGCATAGGCTTTTTCCGCGCCGATTTTGGACGCGCTCAAGACAAGCGGATTGTCGCGGTCGGCCACCGTAAAGCTATCCGTCGCGGTGACGCTTGCCCGCACGATGACCGGGGTCTTCGTCGTATAATCGCGCACTTGCTCCAGTGGAACCAGCAGCACCGCCGCCGACCCATCACAAATAGGCGAGCTATCCAAGCGGTTAATCGGCGGCGCGATCATCGGCGCACGCTTATACGTCGCTTCGGTGATGTCATAATGGAACATGGCGTTGGGGTTGTTATTGGCGTTGTGGTGCGCGTTGATGCTAAACGGCGCAAACGCATCGTGCGGCACGCCATAAGTGTGCATGTACCGCTGCATAATCAGCGCGTTAAGGCCGACGAAGGTCGCGCCATGAATACCTTCAAACTCCGCATCCGCCGCCGTCGCTAACCCGGCGACGACCTCCGCTGTAGTCGCGTCGGTCATCTTCTCCACGCCACACACCGCCGCCACGTCGATCATGCCACTGG